>CALHVR010000089.1 GCA_938037005.1 uncultured Leptotrichiaceae bacterium
CCTGAAAATAAAAAAAGGAGAACAATATTCAATTGTTCTCTCCTTAGATAAATATTTATTGTTGTATTCATTTTTCCGATACGCAAACGATATCTACAAATACATTTACATCTATGTACCTTTTTAGGACTTTTTTGATGTCAAAATTGCCTTTATCTACAAAGACAAAATACTTGTAAAATAGCTTGAAATCAAGGATTTCACCCCTTTTTTCGTTGTAGCAATACCACACACTCCACAATCTTTTCGACATCAACACTTTCATCAATGATGTTCTCTGCAAAATGTCCATCCTGATCCAAGGACGAAAAAAAGAGCAAGTGGTTTTTTCTGTCCACCTGCTCTAAATACTTTTCATGTTCTCTTTCCCGCCAGTAGACTTTGTATATCTCCTCACTGACTTTCACCTTTTGTCCATTGACATAAAGGTAGTATTCTTTTTTCATTTCAAGTCCTCCATTCTTTTTCTGTCTGCTTGTTTTCAGGCAAAAAAAGGAGGACTCCTGCACTTAAGCACAAGAAGTCCTCTAAAATGAAAGAAACTTGTTCTTCCTTTAAATGTATTAAATTGTACTGAATAGTGTTTGGAAAGCTGAACAATTATGAAGCCTATTGAAAAAAAGATTATGCAAAATATTCTGACTTTCATCTATTAAATATAAATTTTTTTTCATTTTCAACCCTCCATTCCTTACAGCTAAATTATGAAATACACCATCCTTCCGCTGATTCTTTTATATTTATAAAATTTTTATAAATACCATCTTGATTAATCAGCTCAAGATGATTACCTTTCTGAACTACATCACCATTATCAATAACCAATATCTGATCTGCATCTTGAATTGTTGCTAATCTATGAGCAATAACAATTACTGTTTTTCCTTTTGTTAGTGAGCTTATTGCATTTTGAATTAAATGCTCATTTTCCGGATCAACACTTGCTGTAGCTTCATCAAGTATTATTATTGGAGAATCTTTTAAGATAGCCCTTGCTATTGAAATTCGTTGTTTTTCTCCTCCCGACAAGGTAGCCCCGCCATCGCCTATGATAGTGTCATATCCATTTGGTAATTTTGAAATAAATTCATGGCAATGTGCTTTTATGGCTGCATTTATTACTTCATTATCAGAAGCATTTGGATTACCAAATAAAATATTATTTTTTATTGTGTCATTAAATAAGTACACTTTTTGAAATACCATTGAAATATTCTTCAAAAGACTATCACAGGTTATATCTTTGATATTTTTATCCCCAACAGTTATAACTCCACTATTCACATCATAAAATCTTGCAATCAAATTACAAATTGTTGTTTTTCCACTTCCTGAAGGACCTACAATGGCTGTGGTACTGCCTTCCGGAATATAAAAAGAAATATTATTTAATATTTGCTTTTTGTCATAGGAAAAACATACATCAGAAAACTTTATGTCATGTCTTTTTAACTCTATATTCTGCCCGCCTTTATCTATAATATCCGCCTTTTCTATTTTTTCTAATTTATCTAATGTTTTATTAACAACCTCTATTACATGAATTGCATTACTTAATGGCTCTATTTGATTAAACATAACAAACGAGAACATATCCATCATAAGCATAATGTTTACATCCATTTTTCGAGTATATGTTAAATATGCGCTAACAGCTATAATTCCAACTGAGGCGGCTTTTAATACAAATTGGTGCAAACAATTATATGGGCAATATTCCAATTCAATTTTAATATTTACATCTTTATGATTTTTATATGCTTTCCTAATACCTTGCACAGATACGCCTTCTTGTTTAAATGCTTTTATGGTCTGCATCCCTCTTAAAAATTCAATTGTATTTTCTACTATGCTGTCTTGAGCCTTTTGATGAATGGAAGCATTTTTATCACTAATTTTAGCCGCAATGTATAAAAATAAAGCAGATAAAACTATACCGCTTAATGAGATAATTCCCGCTAATGGACAATAAAACAGCAAAAACAATATCATTACCAAAACCGTAATATATCCATTTACAACTGTATTAATCATATTCATAGAAAACATTTCTATAAATGATAAATCTGTGGTTACAGCAGAAGATATTTCTCCCATATTGTTACTGTTAAAAAAGCCAAGCGAAACTCTTTTAAATATATTTCCCAAACGAATTCGTTGTTCTGCTGTGGCTTCACAACCAACACTTTCCTGAGTAACAGCTCTTAAATATGAAAATAAGAATCTTCCTCCAATTACAAGAATCATCAATAGAAAAATATGGTTCTTTGTCAATATGGTGGGCAAAATAATTTTTATATGCTAATGCACATTTATTGTACTCATATTTTTTATGATACTTTAAGTGTGCATTTATTTACTCTATATTGTACTAATTTTGTCGCTCTTTCTAAATTTCTGTATCCGTATGCTATATTTTTACTTTGCTTTATTGTCCTATTTATTCTCTCTACCACTCCATTTGTTATGTCATATTTGAACATATTTTCTATGTCTTGTTCCCATACTTGTATTGTCTTTATCGCTTTTTTGAATTCTTGTATGTTATTTTCTTTTACATATTCTTTCAGTTCTTCTAATTTTTCTCTATATTCTTCTACACTTTGTCTTTTGAATGTTTCATATGCTTTTTCTTTTGCTGTGTGTATTATTTCTAATTGTTTATGTTTTTTTAATAATTCTTCTAATCTTTCTTTTCCTTTTTCGTCTAAATTCCTCTTTCTTTTTGTTAGTATTTTCCAATTTCTATTTGTTTTTATTCCTTCTTTTTTTGTAGTTTGATTCTTTCTCTTGTGAATGCCCATGTAAATTGCCTTACTACATGAAATCTATCGGGTATTATTTCTACTTCTTCATATAGACTTTTGACTACTGTCTTATATGGTTTCCATAGATCTTGACTTACTGTTTGTATGTTTTTGTAATTATCTTTTAGGTGCTCTTTTATCACGCTTTGTTTTCTGTCTTGTAATATTTCTTGTATTTTTCTTGTTGTTGTGTCTACTATTATGAATTGATAGTTTGCTTGTTTGCTTTTTACAAATCTAAGTTCATCTATTGATATGTGTTTGATTTTATCTTTGTCTTTTGATATTTCTATTTGTTTTGATACTTCATCAAAGCATCTTATTACATTGCTGACTGATATTTTATGTGTTCTTGCTATCATGCTATAATTTACGTTTTCTTGTAGTGTGTCTATTATTGTTTGGGTGAAGTTTTTTGTTTTTTGTTTTTTCTCTTTTTTATCTATTAATTTTTCTGTTGTTGTTTTTTTGCAATCTTGGCAGTAGTATTGTTTACTTGATAGTTTGAGTAGTATTATTTTGCTGTTGTATTTTGCGTATATTGTGTATGTTGTTTTATATTGTTTAAATCTTGTTATTTCTTTTAAGCAGTGTTTACATATTGTGCTTTTTGTTGTGGATTTTGCTTCATATCCTATATAGCTAATATCATTATAACACTGTGTTATCATGATATTAGCTATGTTCAGTGTTATTTCTGCTTTGCATATATTTTCTTTTTTTGATAAAACTGTTTCAAAATATCTTTTATTTGTGTTATAATTACTCATATGGAGAACCTCTTTTAATTGTATTTTTTTGTCCAAAATTATTATACAATTTTTTAATTGAGTTCTCCATATTTTTTTATTTGCCCACCAAAATATTATAGTACCAAAAATATAAATAATTTGATCATTGTCAAAAGTTCTAATTCCTTTGTAATCGTCAAAAACCAATCCCAGCCCATATGTCGCAAGCATGATCGGCAGGGAAGTAAAAATACTGTTTATAAAGGCATAAATAAATCCGATGTAAACTCTTTTTTTATATTTTCCAGTCCAGCCTATGAGCCTCTTTATCATTCCAAACATTACAATACCTCCTTCCTTTTTGAATTTGCTGACCAGTTTTTCGCTCCAATATGAGATAGCCACATATCATGATACAGTTCACAATTTTGCAACAGTTCTTCATGAGTTCCCATATTATCAATTTTTCCATTATTCAAAACTATTATTTTATCTGCATTTTTTATTGTTGATAATCTATGAGCAATTACCAGCAATAGCTTCCCTTTAGATAATGCCGACAAGGATTGTTGTAATTTACTCTCGTTTTCCGGATCAGTAAATGCAGTAGCTTCATCAAGTATTACTATTGGAGAGTTTTTTAATATCATTCTTGCAATAGAAATTCTCTGTTTTTCCCCTCCTGATAGCTTATTCCCGGCATTTCCAACAACTGTATCATATCCACTTTCCAATTCTTTTATAAATTCATCGCAGCAAGCTAACTTTGCAGCATTAAAAACTTCTGTATCTGAAGCATCCGGATTACCAAGGCGAATATTTTCTTTAACAGAGCAATTAAATAAATAGGTGTCTTGTGTAACAAAACTAATTAATTCATTCAATTTTGAAATGGATATATCTCTTATATCCACTCCACCTATTAATATACTCCCCTCATTTGTGTCCCAAAATCTTGCTATTAATCTTGCTATTGTACTTTTTCCGCTTCCGGAAGGACCAACTAAAGCTGTAAACTCATTCTTTTTAAAAATACAATCTATATCTGATAGAACTTTATTGTCTAAATTTCCATCATATGAAAATGAAATATTTTTCAGTTCAATTGTATTGTCTTTTATCTCAATATCTTTTTCTGAGTCGCTTAATACCGGTGTTTCAAGTTCATTGCTTACATCATGCAAAGCATACTCTATTGCTTTAGCTTCATTAATGTAATTTGTAAAGTTCATCATAGGTCCGACAACACCTAATGATAAGATCAAACATATGACCAGATTTTGTGGAGAAATTTGCCCATTTACATAAAGGATTAATCCTATTGGTAACACTCCTAAAAAAGTGGATGGAAGAACAGAATTACCAAAATTCATGTATTTCCAAACACTTTTGTACCATGCCAAAGTCGAATTTCTAAAAGTTTTTATTGCATTAACAAATTTATTATATGAAGTTGTTGATTGGTTAAATGCCTTAATCACTTCAATTCCTTCTACATACTCAACAATTACACTATTTACATAATTACTCGTTTCCATATATTTGGCATACTCAGAGTTAAAGTTCTTCATCATTATCATATAAGAAGTGCCGGCAATCGGTACTGTAATCAGCATTGCTAACGCCATTCTCCAATCAATAAATGTTAAATATGCAAATACACTTATTGAAAGAGTAATATTAGATATACATTCCGGTATTACATGTGCTAAAGGAAGTTCGATTGTTTCTACTCTATCAACTATTACACTTTTAAGCTTTCCAACAGATTCTCCCATTACATAGCCAAGTGGTGCTTTAACAAATGTCCTTGCCAAACTAAGCCTGATATTTTCCAATATGTTATATGCAGACAAGTGTGATAATGTAGTTGAAATTCCATGGAATAAGTATCTGACAGCATATCCTGAAACCGCCGCCAAACAATAATATGCAATCTGATTTAAAGAAATACTCCCATTAACAAACAATTCAATTATTTTATATGCACACCAATATGGTACAATTCCCGCAAAAACACCAATAATAGCACAAATTACTGATAATAAAATTTTCCATTTGCATTGAACTGCAAATGAAAGAGCTATTTTTATCCAACTTTTCTTCTTCATTACAGCTACCCCTCCTAAAAAATAAAATAGAACCATGATTTTGTTCATAGTTCTATTTTATAGATTTCTAATATATTTCGCTCCCCTAAATAGCTATATATTACTCCGTTTGGATATTTATTTTTCTATATTCCATCGGGCTTTTGCCATAGTTCTTTTTAAAAACCTCTGAGAACTTGCTCACATTAGTATAGCCAACTTTCCCTGCTATTGCTGTTACACTTTCATCCGTTTTTAACAATAAGCTGGCTGCTACATTCATCTTGTAACTACTTAAATATGAGTATATCGCCTCCCCATATACACCTTTAAAGCACTTTTTCAAAGCTGATAATGATAGATCATACATTTTTGCTAATTCTGTCATTGTATAGTGCTTATCTAAATTATCTGTAATCAAACTTTTTATCTCTTTAATTTTTTCCACTTGTGATTTGTAGAAATACTGTTGTGTTTTGTTTACTTGCGTTAGATCAATAGATTTTAACAAAATAAACAGCTCTATTATTTTTATTTGCAAATATTCCTTCTTTACTTTGTCCGGAAGCATATATAACTCTCCAAAAATATGATTTATCATTGCCTCCTCGTGTAATACAAATGGAGTATTGTCTGATAAAAACAGCTTCTTAATCTCCATAGTATTAATATTAAAATAACCTAAAAGCTCATTCAATCTTCCCTCTACATTCTCTGACAAGGAAATATTAATAGTTATTCCATGGAAATGTGATAATGGAAAACTACAGGTACTATATTCTGAATCCAATTTTTCAATTAGAACATCTCCCGGTTCTAAATATAAATATTCTCCATTTATAGTTTCTAATTCAATTCTTCCTTCCTTACAGTGATGTATGCTAAGACAATTATTTTCTGATTCTATGCGTTTTGAGTTTACGGTGGCATGAAAATTATTATACATCACCGAAATTCCCGGAAAAACCTGATAACAGATTATTGTCCCATTTCCTCTATCTTGTTGCATTTCATATACTGCACAAACTCTATCTTCGCAAATTTTATTCATACCTTGCTTTAACATGAATTGATTTATTTCAAGCAAACATATCACCTCAGTTCAAAAAATATTCTTTTAATTTTACAAATCCCTTATCGTCTAAAAGATACTGTTCTTTTATTTGTCCTTTATCCATTTGAATCACATAGTTACAACAGGTAGCTATAAATTCATAGTCATGAGTAATTATTATAACGGTTTTCCTTTTATCCGCTAACTTCTTGATTTCATTAGCGACCTGTATCATATGGCTTAAATCTAAACCGCTCGTAGGCTCATCAAAAATCAAAATATCACGATTTGATGTCAAAGCACTTGCAATTGCAACTCTCTGTTTTTGACCGCCTGATAAAGACATCGGGTGTCTTTCTCTTAATTCCAGTAAATTAAGTTCTTCCATTATACTTATTATATCATTCTTTATAGTTTTATCTGCCCCTAATAACAGTTCATCTTCTACACTTTCTGTAAATAGCTGATGATTTGTGTCTTGCATCACCATATAGCAATTACGCAATCTGTCCTTTTTCTTTAATACTTTATCATTATATTTAATTTTACTTCTATCTTTACTTTCCAAGCCACATATACAGCGTGCAAATGTAGATTTCCCTGCACCATTGTCTCCAATAATTGCCACAACATTATTTAATGGAAATTGTAAATTTTCTATATCAAGTATCATTTTGTTTTTCTTATAAGCAAATTTCAAATTTGATAGAATAAAAGTTTCCGTTCCGGTCAGTTTTCTTACCTCTATCGGATACTTACTTAAAGTAAACGGTCTTATTTTAGATTTATGTTGCTCATAAAACTTGCTTTCATCATCATAGCAATCAACTATTCTACCTGATTCCATATAAAATATGTGATCCAGTAAACCTTGCAGATAATATAATCTATGCTCTGCAATAATAATAGTTTTTCCTTGCTTTTTCCATAACTCTATTATATTCCTTAAATCTTTAGTAGACTGTTTGTCAAGATTTGAGGACGGCTCATCCAAAATTATAATATCAGGATCTGTAACAGAAACTGAAGCACAAGCAATTTTTTGTTTTTCTCCTCCCGATAAGGAAAAGATATTTTCCCCTAACA
>CALHVR010000090.1 GCA_938037005.1 uncultured Leptotrichiaceae bacterium
GTATCTTGTATAACTTCTTTTATAACTTCTGGTAACAACATACAAATTTTATAAAATGCTTCTCTATCTCCAGTTACTATTTCATAAAATTTATCTAAACTTACTCTTCTTATTAATTTATGTCCTACTTTTTTCTTATCTACTGTAGTTTCCCATTTTATATTTTGAGATTTTTTTGCTATCGCCTCAACCAAGAAACAAGTACAATCATCATCATTTAATAATTGATTTTGCATTTTTATAAATGTTTTTCCAGCTGCCGCTGAATTCATTGTATTATGCTTATTTTTCATTTCAACATAAATTTTACTAATTTCTCCAATTTCTTCTATTTTTTTATTATTTTTATTTATAAAAATAACATCCCATCCTTCTGTAGGCACTTCACAATTTTTTATATATTGAAATATTTTTTGATGAAAATATCCAATATCATTATTATTCGCCTTATCTCTTTGTCTAAAAATTTCATTACTTATAATTTCTTCCCAATTAGCTCCATAAACATTCTTATCAAAAATCATTTTTATTGGATCAATTATATTTTTATTAAATTTTTTCAAATTATATGATTCTAATTTTTCGCCATAAGTTTTTATAGTTTCTTGGACATGTTTCTTAAAATTTTCTTCTGTTATAAAGTCTAAGTCCCACATTTATAAATCCTCCAGGTATTCTTTCATTTTCACACCAATTTCATACGCTAATTTTACTGGTACAGCATTTCCAACTTGTTTATATTGTTCACCAACGCTTCCCATAAATTCCCAATCATCTGGAAAACTTTGACATCTAGCATTTTCTCTCACTGTAAATGGTCTTGCTTCAAGTGGATGACATCTTTCTGTTTGTTTTTGACTTGGAGAAGTCAACACAGTAAGTGAAGGCTCATCTAAACTCATTCTTCTTAAAATTCCTGTTCTACCACCTTCCATATAAAAACAACTTTTCATATATTCTTTTGCTATATTTTCAGGAATATCTCTCCAGTAGCCACCTGCTGGTACCATTTCAAATATCTTTCTTTTATTTTCAGAATACTTTGCTCCTATACTTTCAGGACAATCTAACAAAATATCTCGTAAAACCGGCTTATATTCATGTGGTATAGGAAACTCAAATTTCTTCTCTTTTATTAAATCTTTTCTTATTCCTATCGTTATAAGTCTTTCTCTTTTTTGAGCAACACCATAATCCCAAGAATTTAATACTTTTTTTTGATTTTCTCCTATATAATAACCCGCTTCCTCAAAAATATTTAAGATTGTTTCATATGTTCTCCCTTTATCATGACTTAAAAGGCCCTTTACATTTTCAAAAATAAACATTTTTGGTTTTAATTTTTCCAAAAATAATGCATAATGATAAAATAATGTTCCCCTTGCATCTTCAAGTCCTAATCGCTTCCCGGCATATGAAAAACTCTGACACGGTGCTCCACCTGATAAAACATCGAGTTCTCCTTTTTTTATATTAAAATATTTTTCCAAATCTAAATTAGAAATTTTTTCTATATCTTCATTTATTACATTCCATTCAGGTCTATTTGTTTTCAATGTTTGTGCTGCATATTTATTTATCTCTATAAGTCCTATTGCCTCAAATCCAGATTTTTCAAGTCCTAATGCAAGACCTCCTGCTCCAGCAAAAAGCTCTATTGATTTATATTTCCCTCTATTTTGCTTTTTCTCTTTTATCGTTTTTGATAGTTTCACATATTTTTTATTTTCTATTTTATTAAGCATTTTTCAATCTATCTTCCCCTCATTACATTTTCTCCCTCAATTTATTTTTTAATTCAAATAAAAATTTCATCGCATCCATTGGTGTCATATTGTTTACATCTTTATTTTCAAGTTCGTATATTATTTCTTTTACGATTTCATCATTTGTTTCGTCTACAATTTCTGTATCCTCATCATCAATTTCTAATAATTGATCAAACAACGATAATTGTTGTACATTAATCGTTTTTTCAATTAATTCTTTTTTTTGCTCCAATCTATTCAATATTTTTTTACTTTGTTTTAATATCTCTTTCGGCAGTCCTGCTAACTTTGCCACTTCTATTCCATAAGATTTATCTGCTCCACCTTTAACTATATTCCTTAGAAACATTACTTTTCCATTTTTTTCATTAACTTCAATTCTATAATTTACAACATTTTTGTATTTTTTCTCTAAATCTGTAAGTTCATGATAATGCGTTGCAAATATCGTTTTTGCTTTAATTTTTTCATGTATGTATTCTGAAATTGCCGTAGCTATAGATACTCCGTCAAATGTTGATGTCCCACGCCCAACTTCATCAAGTATTATCAAACTATTTTCAGTTGCGTTATTTAAAATATTTGATACCTCACTCATTTCAACCATAAATGTACTTTGTCCACTCAAAATATCATCACTTGCACCAATTCTAGTTAAATATTTATCAACTATCGGTAATTTAGCTTGAGTGGCAGGAACATACGATCCTATTTGTGCCATTATTGATATCAAAGCAATTTGTTTCATATAAGTAGATTTTCCTGACATATTAGGCCCTGTTAATACTATAAATCTTTCAGTTTCCGTTATTAAAGTATTATTTGATACAAAATCGCTTTTCCCTATCAATTTTTCTACAACGGGATGTCGCCCATTTATTATTTCTAAATCAAAATTTTCATTAATTTCAGGTTTTACATAATCATTCTCAACTGCTATTGTTGAAAATGAAATTATAACATCAATATATGCTAATTTTTCTGCTAATTTTATCAATAAAGATTTTTCTTCTTTAATTTTAGCACTAATTTCCTTAAATAAATAATATTCAATTTCTTCAATTCTAGCTTTAGAATTTATAATTGTATCTTCATATTTTTTTAATTCAGGAGTTATAAATCGTTCTGCGTTTGATAAAGTTTGTTTTCTAATGTAGCTTTCCGGTACTAATTCTAGATTTGATTTTGTTATTTCAATAAAATATCCAAACACTTTATTATATTTTATTTTCATATTTTTAATACCTGTTGCTTCTTTTTCTCTAGCCTCAATTTCTAATAAATAATCTTTACCATTATTCATAATTTTATGAACTTCATCTAACTCATCGTTATATCCAGTTTTTATTATTCCACCTTCTCTTACAGAAAATGGTGCATCTTCTAGTATACTTTTCTCAATCAATTTATATATATCTAATAAAATTTCTAAATTTATGTCATTAAAAAAATTATTTTCTTTTAAGATATAAATTATTTCTATACTTGATTTTACAGTATTTTTTAAAGCAATTAAATCTTTACCATTTTCATTACCAAAAATTATTTTGGCAACAAGTCTTTCTAAATCATAAACATTTTCAAGTTTTTCTTTTATTTCTTCTCGAATTAAAACATTATTTATAAAATATTCTATATCATTTTGTCTTTTTTTTATTTCATGTATATCTAAAAGCGGATTATTTATATACCTTTTTAATAATCTCGTTCCCATTGAACTTTTACATTTATCAAGCACCCATAAAAGTGATCCATAAGTTGTTTTTTCTCTTTGATTTTTTAATAATTCCAAATTCTTTTTTGTTATTAAATTTATATCTGCAAAATTTTTATTATTTATAAATTCAATTTTTTCAATTATCAATTCTCCATCAAGTTGCATTGATATAGCATAATCTAACGCCATTGCTGCCGCACCAATTATAGCTTTTTTATTTTTTATTCCAAAACTTTCAAGTGAAATTATATTAAAATAATTTAGCAACATCTCTTCTGAATCTCTAACTACTTGAATAGGAGTTATTACTCCATCCATTTTTTGAATAAAATCTTCCATCTTATCTTTCACATTTTCATAAAATGAATTTGTAATTAATATTTCTCTTGGTTCAATTTTATTTAATTCGTTAAACAAATTAATATATTCTTTATCACTTTCAACTTCTACAACTTTAAATTCTCCAGTTGTTATATCTAAATATGCAATTCCTATCATATTTTCAATAATTCTAATTGCTGCCAAATAATTATTACTTTTATCATCTAAAGTCTCAATATCAATAACCGTTCCAGGCGTTATTATTTTTATAACTTCCCTCTTTACAATTCCTTTTACAGTTTTAGGATCTTCTACTTGTTCACAAATCGCAACTTTATATCCCTTTGATACTAATTTTGATATATATGGATTGGCAGTATGATATGGTATTCCTGCCAATGGTACATTTTCACCTTTTTCTTTATTTCTTGATGTCAATGTTAGCCCTAGTTCTTTCGACGCTTTAATCGCATCATCAAAAAACATTTCATAAAAATCACCTAATCTGAAAAACAATATACAATCTTCGTATTTAGATTTTATTTCTTTATATTGTTTCATTAATGGTGTTTCAGCCATTATTTATACCTCTATTTCTTATTCATTTTTTAAATCTTTTATAGAATAGTATATCATATTTTAGACTTTTTTTCAATTATAAGACCTACTTTTCTCTATACTTTTTACAAATTAAAATCCCTAAAAGTTAAAACTCTTAGGGATAATTTATTATTCCATTCTCAACACTAATTTTTCTTGTGCCGACTCTAACATTTTCTTGATTTCATTTTTCGAGAATTTTTCTGAAACAATTATATAATAATTATCTAATTCTTCTATAATTTCAAATGGACTTTTCTCTAAATCAAAATCTTTTGATACTCTTATATAATATTTTTCCACAGTCGTATTTGAATCTACCACATTAAACACTTTTGTTGAATTGAAGAAATAATCTGATTCAATATGTGTTCTCGTTGCTATTTTAACAATATCAGCTACTACTGCTGACGCTGTTGGATCCATTCCAGCTCCTTGTCCATAAAATAATGTCTTATCTGTATAAGAACCTATCGTTTCAATCGCGTTATAAACTCCATCTACTTTAGATAAAATTTCTGAATTTGAAACTAATGTCGGCTCAACAGAAATTTTTACCGTATTTTTATCAATTAATTTTGAGCTTGCAATTAATTTTATCGTTCTATCCAACTCTTTTGCAGCTAAAATATCTAACGACGTAATTTCTCTAATTCCAAATAATTGCATATCATTAAATTTTATACTTCCACCGTAAGCAAGTGAAGCTAAAATGTTGATTTTATGTCCAGCATCTATTCCGTCTACATCATAAGTTGGATCAGCTTCTGCGTAACCTTTTTCAGTTGCAAGCGTTAATGCTTCATCAAACGATAAATTTTCATCTTTCATTTTAGTTAAAATATAGTTTGAAGTTCCATTCATTATACCTCTAATATCAGTAATTGTATTTGCAACTAAACTTTCCATTAACGGAGTAATTATAGGTATTCCTCCACCTACAGCTGCCTCAAACAAGAATGACACTCCATTTTCTTTTGCAACTTGAAATAATTCTACGCCATGCTTTGCGATTAATGCTTTATTTGCTGTAACAACACTTTTTTTCGCTTTAAAAGCATCCAAAATCATAGTTTTTGCGATAGTTTCTCCACCAATCAACTCTACTACTATTTTTACTTCTGGATCTTCTAACATTTTTTTATAATCTTTAATTAATATAGACTTATCAAATTCAAACGAAAATTCTTTATCAATATTCAAATCACAAGCATAAGCAACTTCTATCTCTGCTCTTGATTTTTCATTTATATTTTTTTGCTCCTGAGTTAAAACTTTTAATACTCCCTCTCCTACAGTTCCTAACCCAATTATTCCTATTTTCATTTTTTATATTTCTCCTTATTTTCTCATAATTTATCATCAATAAAATTTTAAATTTTAACTTATCCAATAAATTTAGTATGTAGTGCAATTACTGCTTTTTCAACATCCTCTTCTTTTATAATACATGAAACATTTATTTCAGAACAAGAAATCATATCTATATTTATTCCATTTTCTGCCAATGTATCAAAAATTTCAGCTGTTGTTTCATTATGTGTTTTTAATCCTATTCCTATTACAGAAATTTTAGCTATATTTTCTTCAGCTGTAACTCCTTCTGCTCCCAATTCATCTTTTATTTTTTCTGAAATTTCAACTGCTTCTTTTAAATCATTTATATTCACTGTAAAAGAAATATTATTATATTCTTTATTTACACTTGAACTTTGTAAAATTATATCTGTACTTATTTTTTCTTTTGCTAATGCCGTAAATACTTTGGCTGCAATTCCTGGTCTTTCAGGAACTCCAGATAATGTAATTTTTCCTTCATTTTTAGAAGATGTTACTCCAACTATTTTTGCTTTTTCCATTGATTCTTCTCCTTTTTCTTCTACAATCGTTCCTATTGATTCATCAAATGATGATCTTAAATGTATCTTTATTCCATATTTTGCTGCAATTTCTACTGATCTTGGATGCAATACTTTTGCTCCAGAAGCAGCCATTTCCAACATTTCTTGATATGAAATCGTTTTTAATTTTTTAGGATTTTTAACCATTCTAGGATCTGCTGTGTAAACTCCATCAACATCTGTATAAATTTCAACTTCATCTGCTTTTAATGCTGCACCCAATGCAACTGCTGTCGTATCCGATCCTCCACGCCCTAAAGTCGTTATTTCATTATTATCTGTAATTCCTTGGAATCCTGCAAATACTACAACATTTCCTTCTTTTAATTTTTCTTCTATCGTTGTTGTATCAATCCCCAAAATTTGTGCTTTTGTATGATCATCTGTAGTTTTAAAATTTACTTGAAACGCATTTAACGATACAGCTTTTTCTCCCATTGCTTCTATCGCCATCGCAAGTGAAGCTATAGAAATTTGTTCTCCCGATGTAAGCAACATATCTAATTCTCTTTTATTAGGTTTATCTGTAAGTTCATATGCTCTTTTTATTAATGAATCAGTAACTCCTGCAGGTGCTGACACAACTACAATTACATCATTTCCTTCTTGTTTATATTTTAATACTCTTTTAGCAACTTCCTTAACTCTTTCTGCATTTGCAACTGAAGTTCCTCCATATTTTTGAATAATTAACGCCATATTTTATTAAATTTGCTTTTTTAGCAAATTATCTCTCCTTTTCTATATCAATCTAACATATATATTATAATATTTTTCTAATAAATTCAAGTTATAAAATCAAATTTATTATATAAATTTCTTAATTATCTATATATAAAATTAATAATATGTTTTTATATTAAAATATGATATACTTGATTTATATTAAATTGGAGGAATTTTTATGTATATAAATAAATTTATAAAAGATAATGTTAATAAAATATATGATGAAATTATTAAAATCCGTCGAGAAATACATATGAATCCAGAACTTGGTGATGAAGAGTTTGAAACAAGTAAAGTTATAAAACATTTCTTAAATAACTGTAATATTGAATATAAAGAAATTATAAATACTGGTGTTATTGCTACTATTTATAACGGAGAAGGTAAAACTGTAGCTACTCGTGCCGATATTGATGCGTTACCTATTATTGAAGAAAATGATATTAAATATAAATCAAAAAACATAGGAAAAATGCATGCTTGTGGACACGATGCTCACACTTCTATCCAACTTGGTGTTGCAAAAATATTGTCAGAAAACAAAGACAAATGGTCTGGAACTGTAAGATTTTTCTTTCAACCTGCCGAAGAAACAGATGGTGGAGCTGATAGAATGATAAAAAATGGTGCATTAAAATTTGAGAAATTTCCAAATAGAAACATTGATGCTTTTTTTGCACTACATATGGCTCCTGAAATTCCTGTTGGAAAAATTGGAATAAAATACGGTAAAGCTCACGCTTGCTCTGCACAATTAAAAATCATTATTGAGGGAGTTTCTGCCCATGCTGCTCTTCCACACAAAGGTATTGATGCTATACTTATTGGAGCAAAAGTGGTAGACTTTTTACAAAATATTGTTAGTAGGAATATAGATCCTCGTGAAGAAGCTGTTATTACAATTGGTTCATTTAAAGGCGGAGAAGTAAATAATATCGTTTGTGATAAAGTTACTATGCTCGGTACAATTAGAACTATGTCAAATGAAACTCGTTCTTTTATAAAAAAATATATAGAAAATAATGTTCCAAAATTTGTTGAGTCTTTAGGAGGAAAAGCTAAAATTAATATCAAATATGGCTATGATCCTGTTATAAATAACGATGATATGACAAAAATTGTTGAAAATAATATTATTGACTTATTTGGACAACCTCATTTAGAATTAATTAAAGAAGCTCGAATGGATGTCGAAGATGTATCATATTTCTTAAATGAAATTCCAGGTTGTTTCTTTAGATTAGGAACTCGTAATGAAGAAAAAGGTATTATATATGACTTGCATCATCCAAAATTTAATATTGATGAAGAAAGTTTAAAATATGGAATTGCAATTCAATTAAAAAATATTTTAAGCATTTTAAATAAAAATTAGATAAGGAAAAATTTATGAATAATATAAAATTAAAAATTGGAAAAAAATTTGAAATTAAAATTGAAAAAATTGTTTTTGGAGGAGAAGGACTAGGGCACATTGATGGTTTTACTGTTTTTGTCCCTATGAGTGTTCCTGGAGATATTTTAGAAGTTGAAATTATTTCATTAAAAAAAACATATGCTAGAGCTTTAATTACTAAAATCATTACTCCTTCAGCTGATAGAATAGATGATTTATCAAAAATTAGTTTTGAAGATTTTGATGGTTGTGATTTTGCGATGTTAAAATATGAAAAACAATTACATTATAAAAACTTAATGTTAAAAGAAGTTTTAACTCACATTGGAAAACTTGATTTAATAAACACTACTATTGAAAAAATAATTGGTTGTGATACACTTGTAAATTATAGAAACAAAACTGCAGAGCCTTTAGTGAAAAAAAATGGAAAAATAACAACTGGATTTTATTCTAAAAAATCACACAATGTTTTTACTGCAAAAGAAAATTTATTGCGTTCACAAGTTTCAGAGAAAATAATTAACGCTTTCTTACTAGAAATAAATTCGTATCAAGGCACAAAAAAAGAATTTAAAGTTTATAACGAAATTAATAATAGTGGTTTTTTAAAACATATTGTCATTAGAAATAATGAAAAAAATGAAGTTTTACTTACAATAGTTATTAATAAAAAATCACAAATTAAAGAACTTAAAAAAGTTTTAGAAAAATTATATAATGAAAATGATGAAATTATTTCTGTTTACATTTCTATAAAAAACGAGCAAAATAATGTTATTTTAGGTGAAGAAAATCAATTATTATTCGGAAATGAATATTTAGAAGAAGAAATCAACGGCATTAATTTTAAAATCTACCCTGATTCTTTTTTTCAAATAAATAAAAAACAAGCTATTAAACTTTATAATAAAGGAATAGAATATTTAGGTGAAAGTAAAAAAAATACGATTATTGATGCGTTTTCTGGGACAGGAACTATTGCTATGATTTTGTCAAAAAGTGTAAATAAAGTTATTGGAATAGAAAGTGTCAAAAGCTCTGTTGACGCAGGAAATATTACAATTAAAGAAAATAACATCCAGCATGTAAATCTTTTACACGGAAAAGTTGAAAAAGTTTTACCTAATATTTTAAAGACTGAAAAAATCGAAGCTATTATTTTTGATCCACCTAGAAAAGGAATCGACCAAAAAGCTTTATACAGTACAGTTAAAAATAATATAAAGAAAATTATCTACATTTCATGTAATCCAGCTACATTTGCTAGAGATTGTAAATTTTTAGTTGAAAACGGCTATCATCTTGAAAAAGTTGGAGCTGTTGACATGTTCCCCCAAACTAATCACATTGAAGTTGTTGGAGTATTGACTAAGTCAGTAAAATAGGACGTTACAGAAAATTGTATGAAAAAATAAAAAATAAAAAACGTATATAAAATGGAGTTATATATTAATCTTTCTTTAATACTTATAATATTAAAAACTATATAAATAAAAAATACACACTCAAAAGTGTGTATTTTTTTATTATTTCATATATGCTTTATGGAAATCATATCCATTTCCAAACGCTCTTAATGTTAATCCCTCTAATGAAGGGTCTTTTAAATATAATCCTTCTTGGTAGTATAACGGTGAAATTGCAAATGATTCTGCTAATATTTTTTCTGCTTTTTGCATTGCTTCTATTCTAGCTTTTGGATCAGTATTTACTTGTGCAAATTTAATTAATTTATCATATTCTGGATTAGAATATTTAGGTACATTAATTGTTCCTCCAGTCAAGAATAATTCTAAGTAAGTCATCGCGTCAGCATAATCCGGTCCCCATCCATATCTTACAATATCATAGTCTCCACTTTTAGCTCTTGCTAATCTTTCTTTCTTAGTTTGAACTTCTACATTAACATCAATTCCTAATTTTTCTTTCCATTGTGCTTGATAAAATTCAGCTTCTTTTTTACCTGTTCCAACTTCATCAACTAATAATGTTAATTTAACTTGATCAGCTGTCATATTTAATTCTTTTAATCCTTCTTCAAACAATGCTTTAACATCTACATCTTTATATTGTTCATATAAATCTCCATTTTCAGCTCTGAAATCTCCATTTACACCTGGAACTCCTCCAGCAACAATTCCTGAACCTTTAACTCCTGCTCCATTTAATACTGATTTTACCAAGTCATCTCTATTAATTGCCAATGATAACGCTTTTTTAATTTTATCGTTTTTCAACACTGGATTTTTAGGATTGAATACTAAGAATTGTACTCTTCCATCTGGAGCTTTTACAAATGCGGGATCATCTTTATATTCAGCTAATTTTTCAACATTAATTTTTGTGAATAATAACTCTTTATTTTTAAATAAATTTGTTGCTGCTTCAAAGTCTGAAACAAACATTCCTTCTAAAGTATCAATTTTTATATTTGCTGCATCCCAATAATCAGCTCTTTTTTTCATAACAACTTTATTATCGTGTACCCATTCCTCTAAAGTATATGCTCCATTGTAAATTGAATTTTTAGCTTCTGTTGCATATTTATCTTTAAACTGAGCTATTGCTTTTTCGTTCACTGGGAAAAATACCGGCATAACTAACAATTTATCAAAATAAGCAGTTGGTGCATTTAATTTAAACTCTACTGTATAATCATCTAATGCTTTAACTCCTACTTTATTGAAATCTTTTTCAGTTCCTTCGTTATATGCTTGTGCATTTTCAATATAATATCCTAAAAATGCATATTCTGAAGCTGTTGCAGGATTTAATCCTCTTTCAATTCCTCTTACGAAGTCTTTAGCTGTAACTTCATCTCCATTTGACCATTTATTTTTTCTTAATTTGAATGTCCAAGTTTTTCCATCTTCAGATATTGTCCAACTTTCTGCTCCTGCTGGGGCAACTTCATTTTTTTCATTTAATCTAACTAATCCTTCATATAGATTGTCTGTTATAACAAATCCTGTGAAATCTGTTAAAATTTGTGGGTCTAATGATGTCGGTTCATTCTCTGCATTAAACACAACTTTATTCCCTGTACTTTTTCCACCACATGCTACCATTAATACTAACAATGATAACATCAATAATAATTTTTTCATTCAATTCCTCCTAAAGTATTTTTTTCATTAACCTATTATACCTATTTACTTTTATTTTTTCAAACTTTTTTTACTTATTTCCTATTCATTTTTTTAAATAATACATTTACAAAATATATAATTTAGTTTTTATCCATATTTTTAGGTAATATTATAAAAAATAAAAAGTTAGATTTTACTCTAACTTTTTATTAATCTTTTTTACAATTATCTCCCACCTAATTTTTTCAAAATTAAATCCATTTTTTCATTTAGCATTTTATTTTGTTTTTCTAACTCTTCAACTTTATTATTTAACTCCTTAACTTTATGAGTTTCTTCTTTAAGTTTTTGAGCTAAACTTGATTTTTGTGTATTAACTAAATCTAATTGTGCTCTAAATCTATCTAATTCATTCGGTTCAATATCACGTTTACCAAATTGGTATCCTACTCCTAATCCTACAGTAGTTTGTCTTTGACTATCCATAGCAGCTGAAGCTTTATACACTACTCTTCCTCCATCTGATACTCCTGATATTCCTACTGCAAGTGCTTTTTCGCCTTTGTGATATCCTACTCCTACTGCAATATTATATCTATTTGAAGCCGCTTCATTTATTTGTGGTATATTTGCCATAGCTGCAACTCCTGCTATTCCTGCAGTAGATAACCTCAACTCTTGTTTTGTCGCAACTACATTTTTATCTATTCCCACTTTTATTTGACGTACTCCATTCTCTAGCGTTTCTCCACTAATCTTAATTCCTTCACCTTCTTTAAAGTCAACTACATTTGTATTACGTACTTGATCATTATATCCAGTGTCAGATGTTGAAACTACCCATCCCATATTTTGTAAATCTCCTACTGTTGCTGCATTTGTAGAATTTGAACTAGAGAAGTCTACTAATCCTGCTTTACCAGAATTTTTTGGTGTAACTGGTTTAACTTCAGTTACTGGTTTTATTCCTTCTGTAGTAGGATTTCCATCTTTATCTAATGTTGTCCCTGCTGGATATACATTTCCATTTTTACTTACAACTGAACCTGCTGGATAATATTTATTATTTATTAATACGCTATCAGCTGGATACCATTTTCCATCTTTACTCATTTTTATATCTTGAATATCTGTCTTAGGTGCTTCTCCTGCTTTAGGCTGTCCATTTTTATCTAATTGATCAGCTGTATAGTAGTCTGTTCCAACTTTTATTAATGGATTTCCATTTTTATCAACTTTCGCTTCAAATGTTTTTGCTCCACTTTCAATATTTCCAATTTGCATTGGTGTTGTCATTGATTTATCTGCTGAAACATTAGGGTTTACTAAATTAGTTTTTAATGGATTTGCTGTTGTATCAACTTTTTTTACTGGTGTTCCATCATTATTTAATGGATTTCCATTTACATCATATTTAGTTACTGGAGTACCATCATTTTGTAATGGTTGTCCTTTTTCATTTACAACATAGTAATTATCTCCCACTTTTGATACTGGTTTTCCATCTTTATCTGTGTATGACATAGGTAATCCTGTTACATTATAAGTCACATTACTTGTTGTTCCTTCTGCATTTGTTGTCACTACTGCCGTTGTATTTCCACCATTTATAAAGTTTACAGTGTCATATGGTTTTACGAAGTCTTTAGCTTCACCATTATTTTGTAAGTTCCATCCTGCATTTAATACATCTCCTACTGTTGCTGCATTATTTCCTGCTTTTTTAATAATGTCTGCTGCTTTTGCTGCTGTAATAGGTGCTTTTGTTGTATTTTTATCATCAGCTGGTTTTGTTATTCCTGTTGCTGGATCATAAACTGTTTTATCACCATCATTTACTTGCGGTAAATTTCCTTTAACATTTGTGATATTATTTCCACCATTGTTTAATCCTGTCTCTGTTAGAGATACTGCTTTATCTAGATCTGGTTTTTCATCAGCTTTATTTGGAGTAATAGTAATTCCATTTGGATTTACTTTTACTCTATCATTACCGTTTTTATCTTTAACAGTTAATGCTCCATCTTTCCCTGGTGTACCATCTGTATTTTTTCCTCCAACTGTAACACTATCAATATGGATATCTTTATTTATATCTGTTTTAATATATGTTGTTGTCACTTTCGTTCCATCTGCGTTTGTCATTAATTTAGTTGCCATTGAAACTGTTGTATTATCTCCATCAACAAATTTAACATTATCATTAGGATTTACTTTTTCATCAGTCATTTTCGTAGAATCTGATTTATAATCTCCAATAGCTATAATATCTTTAGCTGCTTTTCCAACATTCCATCCAGATTCACCTATTGCTGTTGCCACTGTATTTCCTGTCACAAATCCAGATCCTTTATTTTCAACTTTATCTCCATTTCCAAGTGTAACTTCAACTTTATTTCCAGCTGTGTCATATTTAGGTTTCCCAGTAATATTATCACTTTCATAATATTTACCGTCCATTACAACTACATCTACTTTTGTTCCATCAGCTTTATTAACAGTGGCTTGATTTGTTACAGTTCCTTCTTTGATGCCTATTGTAATTTCACGAGTTCCATCAGCAGTAGTTTTTCCAGTTACTACAATACCATTTCCACCTTTAAAGTCTACTTTGTTAGCATTTCTTACTTGATCATTATAGCTATTATCAGGTGTTCCTACAACCCAACCCATATTTTGTAAATCTCCTACTGTTGCTGCATTTGTAGGCTTAGAGTTATTGAAGTCTACAAGACCTGCTTTATCAGCGTTGTCTGCTTTTGGTGCTAACGTTTGTTCTGGTGCGCCTGCATTTGGTTTACCATCTGTTAAATCAGATTCTTTGTACCATTTACCATCGTTACCTTTAGCAAGAACATCGCCATTAGCATTTTTCGGAGCCAATGGGTTAGCCACTGGTGTAGCATTTTCTTTTGGCTTACCATTAGGAAGTACATCTCCCTCATTATACCATTTACCATCATTTGCTATTTGTTTCCCTTCTACTTTAGCAAATGTCTTAGCTCCATTTGCAACATTTCCTAATTGTGTTGGATCTCCTGCTTTATTTTCTCCTGCATTTGGATTTACTAGACTAGATACTATTTTGTCATTATCTTTTGCTTTAGGTTGTTTATCTAAAGGTGTTCCGTCTGCATTTTTATATGTCTTAGTTGCTGGATCATACACTTTTCCTTCTAAATCTTTAGGATTGTAATATTTTCCATCTTCACCTTTTTTAACGATGTTCCCATCTGCATCTGTATATTTTACAGGTAAGTCTACAACATCAACTTTTACTGTTGTTACTGTTTTAACTTTTCCAGATGCATCTAATACTTCTTTTGTTGCAAGTTTTACATTAGTATTATCTCCATCTGCAAATCTTAATTCATCATTAGGATTTACTCTTTCATCTTTATTTTTGAAATCAGCTGCTGATAATGCTTTATTATTTTTTCCTACAACAAATCCTGATTTTTCAATAGCATCTGCTACTTGGTTTCCTGTTACAAACTTAGATCCATTATTTGGTTTGTTAGTTGCTATCGGTGTTGCTTTCGCTGTTCCTGCTGGTGCTACTCCGTCTGTAAGTGTCGTTCCTGCTGGGTATACATTTCCATTAGAATCAATTACTGAATCTGTTGCATAAACATTTCCATCTTTTGCTACAGTTCCAACTGGTGTTACACCGTCTTTTGGTTGTCCATTTGGTGCTATATCTTCTGGTTTATATGCTTTATCTCCAACTTTAACAAGTTTAGTATTATCGTCAGTTTTTACAATTTCTGTTGGAGTTACTTCTCCAGCTTCCATTTCAAATGTTAATGTTCTTACACCTTTATCATCAGTTTTACCACTTACTTGTATTCCATTCTTACCAACAAATTTAACTTCATTAGCATTTCTTACTTGGTCATTATAATCTTTTCCTAAATCTCCAGTAGTTTTATCACTTGATACTACCCATCCTAGATTTTTAATATCTCCAACTGTAGCTACATTTGAATCTGGTGCATTTGTTAAATTAGATAATCCTTTAAATTTATTACTATTTGCTGCATTAGGTGTTGTTTCTGCTGCATTTTCTTTTAACTTACCATTTTCAAATTGGTCAGCTTTATAATATTTACCATCTACTTCTGTTAATGGATTTCCTTTATCATCAACCTTATCGTTATATACTCCTGCTCCATTTGCTACATTTCCTAATTGTGAAGGTGTTGTAGTTGCAGTTTTATTATTTGCTGTATCTGGCTCTGCATTTACAATATTTACTTGTGGATTTTTAACTGCTTTTGGTTGCTCTGCTAATGGTGTTCCATTTTCATTTTTAAATGTATTAGTTGCTTTATCGTATACTTTTCCTACTAAATCACTTTCTTTATAATATTTACCATTTTCTGCTTTCTTAACAGGATTTCCTTCTTTATCTGTATACTGCATTACTGTATTTATTTTAATTGTTGATGTTGTTCCTTTTTCATCAACTTTAGCTTCCACTGTTGTACCTATTCCATCTACAAAGTTTACTGTATCGTATGGTTTTACAAAGTCTACTGCTTTTCCATTTCCTTGTAAGTTCCATCCAGCATTTAATACATCTCCTACTGTCGCTGCATTGTTTCCTGCTTTCTTAACAATATCTGCCGCTTCTTCTGCTGTAATAGGAGCTGCTGTATTATTTTTATTTGCAATTGGATTTCCATTTACATCATATGCTTTTTTATCTCCGTCTTTTACTTGTGGTAAATTTCCTTTTACATTTGATAATGTTGTTGGACTTGTAGTATTATCTCCACTATTCATTGATGCTTTTACATCTGAATTATTTACTGGTGTTATTGCTTCTACTGGTTTTGTACCAGCCACTGTTGGAGCTCCATTTTCATTTAATGTTGTTCCTTGTGGATATACATTTCCATCTTTACTTACAACTGAACCAGCTGGATATAAGTTACCATTATGTGATACAACTCCTTCTGGAACATTATTAACATTGTAGAATTTATCTCCTATTTTTGTCAATTTATTTCCACCATTATCAGTATAAACTACTGGAATTTGAGCACTTTCTACAGTTTTTTGTGCATTTACATCTACTGTTATTGTTCTTACACCTTTATCATCAGTTTTACCACTTACAATAGCTGTTCCTGTTCCAATAAATTTAACTTCATTTGCATTTCTTACTTGGTCATTATATTTTGTTCCTAAATCACCTGTAGTCTTATCAGAACTTACTACCCATCCCATATTATTTAAGTCACCAATTGTTGCTGCATTAGTCGCTTTAGATTTAGATAAATCTGATAATCCTGCTTTACCTGGATTATTTATTGTATTACCTTTAATTGTTGTTGTTATAGGATCTTTTAAAGTTGTTAATGGTGTTGCATCATTTCCATCTTTTGTAATTTTTCCTGTATCTTTATCTTTTATAGTTCCAGCTTCATACGGTTTCCCATCTATTACTACTGTACCTGCTGGATATGGTTTACCATTTACATTTACTGTTCCTGGTTCATAAGGTTTACCATTTATTACAACTGTATCTGCTGGATAATATTTACCATTTACAGGTACACTATCTGCTGGATACCATTTACCATCAGTTCCCATCTTCAATGGAGTGTCAGTAGATGGTGTTGCTCCATCTTTTGGTTTACCATTATCATTTAATTGATCTTCTTTATAATAATCATTTCCTACTTTTACTAAAGTATTTCCTTTTCCATCTGTATAAGTTGGATTTGATCCATTCGCTAAGTTTGAAAGAATAGTTGGTACTTTTGTACCTTCTTTTGGTGTTCCATCTGGATTTTTCCCTGGATTTCCATTTACTAAATTAATTTGTGGATTATCAATTCCAGGTACAGTTTTATTTAATGTTCCATCTGGATTTATAGGGTAATATTTACCGTCTGTACTATCTTTTTTAATCGGTGTACCATTTTCATCTGAATAACGTGCAACTGTATGGAATTTAATATGTGAAACTTTATTATCTGTTGTTGCTTCCACTGTAGTACCAATTCCATCTACAAAGTTTACTGTATCATATGGTTTTACAAAATCTACATCAACTCTATTAGCTTGTAAATTCCATCCAGCATTTAATACATCTCCTACTGTTGCTGCATTGTTTTTAATAGCATCTACATTATTAGGTGCATCTGCTTTATTTATCGGTGAATTTGTATCTTTTTTAGCTCCTTCTAAGTTTCCTGCTATATTTTTTAATGTAGTTGGATTCTTAGTTCCATCTGGACCATTTACTGATGTTATTACATCTGTTTTTGGTATTTCTGCTCCTGTTCCATCAGGTTTTTCAAAGAACTTAGTTGTTCCATCTGCTTGTTTTATTGGATATACTTGTGTACCATCTGCTTTAGTGTATACAACTGGTGTAACTGAATTATTTGTTGATACTTGATCATTTACATCTACCGTTATTGTTCTTACTCCATCAACTGTTTTTCCACTTACAGTAGCTGTTCCTTTTCCAACAAATCTTACTTCATTTGCATTTTTTACTTGCTCTGAATATTCTCCTGTTCCATTTGTTGTCTTATCTGAGCTTACAACCCATCCCATATTTCTTAAGTCTCCAACTGTTGCTACATTATTATCAGACACTTTATCATTAGTTAAGTTTACTAATCCTGCTGTTTTATCTGTTGCGCTAGGTGTAGTTCCTCCATTTGCATCTTTTATAGTATCTAATCCACTCTTAACGTTTCCTAATGTACTTGGATCTCCTGCTTTATTTTCTGCTGCATTTGGATTTACTAAATTAGTTTTTACCTTATCTTTTGCAACTTCTGTTGGTTGTGTCGCTAATGCTGTTCCATCTGCATTTTTAAATGTGTTAGCTGTTGGATCATATACTTTTCCTGCTAAATCGCTTTCTTTATAGTATTTTCCATCTGCTGCTTTTACTACTTTATCTCCAGCTTCATTTGTATATGCTATCGGTAAGTCTTTTACATCTATTTGTACATTACTTACTTTTCCGTCTGCATCTGTTGTTACTATTGCTTTTGTATTTAATCCATCTACAAAGTTTACTGTATCATAAGGTTTTACAAAATCTTTTGCTGTTCCATTATTTTGTAAGTTCCATCCTGCAT
>CALHVR010000091.1 GCA_938037005.1 uncultured Leptotrichiaceae bacterium
AATCCAATTTCAAAAATAGTCTTTTTACTATTTCTCATCGACAATGAATAAAACAATTGCGAGAATGTAAGAACGATAAACGCCATTGTCCTTCCATAAATAACAGCTTCCTCTCCATCTAATCCATGATGCTTCCATCCTAAATAAAACGCAATTAATGTTAAAATACCAATTAACGTTCCACCAACAATAGCTCTCATTCCTGCACCACCAGCAAAAAAGCTCTCTTTAGGATTTCTAGGCTTTCTACTCATAACATCTTTATCTCCAGGATCTACTCCCAATGAAATTGCTGGTAATGTATCTGTTACTAAATTTACCCATAATAATTGTATTGCAACTAACGGTAACTGCCAATTAAATAATGTCGCTAAAAATACACAAATAACTTCCCCTAAATTACATGAAAGTAAAAACATTATTGTTTTTTTAATATTATTGTAAATATTTCTACCTTCTTCAATTGCGTGAACTATTGTCGTAAAATTGTCATCTGTTAAAATCATATCGCTTGCACCTTTTGAAACATCCGTTCCTGTAATTCCCATTGCCACTCCAATGTCTGCAAATTTTAATGAAGGTGCATCATTCACTCCATCTCCCGTCATTGAAACAATATTACCTTGTTCTTTAAATGCTTTAACAATTTTAACTTTATGTTCTGGTGAAACTCTTGCAAACACTCTATATTTATTAATATCATTTGTAAATTGTTCATCTGATAATTCATCAATTTCAGCTCCAGTTAAACTTTGGCTTAAATCAGTAGCAATCCCCAATTCCTTAGCTATTGCAACTGCTGTGTTTTTATGATCCCCCGTAATCATAACCGGTGTAATTCCTGCTTTTTTTGCTTCAATTATAGAATCTTTAACTTCCATTCTTGGAGGGTCAATCATTCCAACAATTCCAACTACAACTAAGTCTTTTTCCATTTCCTCTACAGCAATCTCATTATCTACATCTTTAAATGCTACACCTAAAACTCTTAAAGCAGAATTTGACATTTTTTCTGCTTCATTTAAAATAGTATTTTTTATCTCTTCTGTCAATTCAATAATATTTCCATTCGCTAAAACTTTATTAGCTCTAACCAATATATTGTCAATAGCACCTTTTGTATGAACTCTAAATTTACCATTTTCTTCATTTAAAGTTGACATTAATTTTCTATCTGAATCAAATGGATTTTCTCCAACTCTAGGATGCTCTTCATTTAATACGTTTTTCGTTAAATTAAATTTATCTCCTAAAACAATTAAAGCTACTTCTGTTGGATCACCGACATCTTGTCCACTATCAATAGATGCATCCGAACATAAAACAAACGATTTAATTAACTCTTTTTCATCTTTATCTGCTACAAAATTTCTTCCAGTTGTAGGAACATCTTTTAAATTATTTAAAGTGTAAGTTTTTACAACCGTCATTTTATTTTGTGTTAATGTCCCTGTTTTATCAGAACATATAATATTTACAGCTCCTAATGTTTCAACTGCTGGTAATTTCCTAACAATCGCATGTATTTTAGACATCCTAGTTACACCTATTGACAATACTATTGCAACTATCGCAACTAAGCCTTCAGGAATTGCAGCTACAGCTAAACTTATTGCTGTCATAAACATTTCTAACACTGGTCTTCCTTGTATTAAACCAATTATAAATATTACAAAACATATTATTAATGCCATGTATCCTAGACTTTTTCCAAGCTCATCTAATTTTATTTGTAAAGGAGTTAAATTTTCATTATCTTCATCTAATATTTTTGCAATTTTACCTATTTCTGTTTCCATCGCTGTACCAACTATAACAGCTTCTCCTCTTCCATAAGTTGCCATTGTAGACATAAATACCATGTTTTCTTTATCGCCTACTCCTATTTTCTCATCACTTGTTATAAAATTAGAATTTTTTTCACTTGGAAGTGATTCTCCAGTTAATGCCGACTCTTCAATTTGTAAATTAACTGTTTCTATTAATCTTGCATCCGCTGGAATAAATCTTCCTGCATCTATTATTAAAATATCTCCAGGTACTAATTCTTCTGAACTCACTTCAACAACTTCACCATTTCTTCTTACTAAACTTTTTGGAGTTGTCATTTGTTGTAGTGCTTCCAACGCTTTTTCAGCTTTACTTTCTTGTACTACACCGACTATCGCATTTATAAATACTACTAATAAAATTATTATAGCATCCGTAATACCTTCTAAACCATGTGCTATAACATTTACTACTGCAGCACCTATCAACACATAAATTAATACATCTTTTAATTGAGCTAAAAATAATTCTAGCAAACTTTTTTTTGCCTTACTTTTTAGTTTATTATATCCATATTTTTCTAATCTTTTTTGCACTTCTTCTATGCTTAACCCCTCTTTTGGATCAACATTTAATTCATTTAAAACTTGCTCTTGTGATTTTGTAAACCACATATTTCTCCACCTCTATTTTTGTATTTACATTTTTATTTGGTATGTATAAACCTTCGTCTAATTATTATAACAAATTTTTATATAAATATCTACTTTTTATTATGTGTAAATAATTATGATGAAGTTAGAAATTAAACTAACTACACTTATTTTAAAATATTTTTTGCAAATTAAAATTAATTAAGGTATAATCATAATAAATGGAAAGAAAATAAAGTATTACAACAAAGGAGAACAATTACGATTATAATTTGATTTTAATAAGGGGTAGATTCCAATGACAATAAAAAAAATGTTGATTTTATCATTGTGTATTAGTTCTGCTATTAGTTTTTCTGATGACACCACTAATCCACAAATAACAAAAGAAGAAGTAAAAAAAATGATAGAGGATGCTGTAAAGGCTCAAACTGAAAAGATAACTAGATTACAAACATCTGTTTTAAAAAATGCTCAAGATATTGACAAAAATAAAATAAAGTATTTTAGTGCTAAAATGGGATTAGGTGGTGGAGGTAATGCCGATAATGACGGAGCTAAAGGACCTTTATCATTAGCTATAGGAGCAAATACAGAAGCTAATGGAGGTAGTGCTATAGCTATGGGAAATCATTCAACAGCTGAAGGTTTTGGGGCTATCTCTATAGGTTATAATTCTAAATCATTAAATGTAGCATCAACTGCCATAGGATATAATGCAATAGTAAGTAAAAATAATACCAATGGATTAGCTATAGGAGTCAATACGGAAGCGTTGGGGAAAAGTTCTATGACTTTAGGACTATTTTCTAGTGCTACTGGATTAAGATCAGCATCTATTGGTTATGGGGCTGAGTCAAGAGGTAACTCTTCTTTAGCTCTTGGAGATTACGCTATTGTAAACGGAGATTCAGGTATTGCTATAGGTAAAAATTCTTTGTTATCTGAAAATTCAGAATCTTCAATAGCTTTAGGGTCTGCTGCATATATAGGGAAAAGAAAAGAGGTATCTTCTTCTGCTATTATAGACAGTGGTAATGGTAGTGTAGTTGATGGAAATAATACTGCTTCTACTGGAACTCCAGGATCTGTTAGAACTAAAGCAACTGAATATACTCAAATGAATCCAGCTCCAGAAAGAGTTCACAATAATTCTATTGCAATAGGTTTAAGTGCAAAAGTATATGGTTATCAATCAATAGCAATAGGAGGAACTACAGAAGCATCTAAAAGTGATTCAGTTGCTATCGGTACAGGTGCAGAATCTAGAGGGCATTTTTCAAGTGCTTTAGGATCACAAGCAATAGCAAATAGTGATTATTCAATAGCTTTAGGTCGTTTTACATATGCTAAAAATAAGAAATCAATAACAATAGGTGATAATTCAAGAGTTGAAGTAGATGGTGGTATATCACTTGGTTCAACTTCATTTAATAATAGAAGTACAGAAATTTTAGGTTATGATTTTTCAGAGAAACATACTAAACTTACTGTTGATGCAACAGATGCAAATAAACTTAAAATGGAATTACAAGGTGAGATGAAAACTAAATATGAAGCCTTAGATGCTGAAGTTAAACCTTTACAACAATTATTTGATCAAGAAGAAGAAAAATACAATAAACTTGTTAAACAAAGAGATACAATTTATACTATTAAAGTTAAAGAAGCTGAACTTAAAAATTTAACGAGTAGTATAGCTAATGAAACGGCAACTGCTAAAAAGCAAAAGCTTGAAGAAGAAAAAACAAAATTAGAAGCAGAATTAAATAAAGATAAAGAAACTTTAAAAGAACTTGAAACAAGTTCTGGTTTGACAAATGAAGAAGAAGTAAAAAACGAAGTTTTAAAACAATCTGAAGAGGTTGAAAAGAAATTAGATGCTTTAGATAAGAAAAAAGCAGAAAGAAATAAGGTTGTTTCTACATGGAAAGGAACATCTGGTGCACTTTCTATTGGTAATGAGTCTATGGGTGTTACTCGTCAAATAATAGGAGTTGCAGCAGGGATTTCAGATACTGATGCTGTAAATGTGGCTCAATTAAGAAGTATGAATATACATTTAATAGGTGATTCTGGAGAAACAAGATATACATTAGCTAATAAAAATCCTTTAAAATTTGAAGGAGAAAATGGAATAGTAACTAAGGTAGAAGATGGTAAGGTTAAAATATCTCTTAATATTAATGATAAGAATTTAACTGTTACAAAACCTAAAGAAGATGAAACAGTAAGCCCTAAATTAGATTTAAGTGATGCTATAAAGGAAAAAATAGAAAAATTAGAAAATGTAGCAATAAAAGCAGGAACAGGAATAGATGTAGAAACATCAAAGGAATCTGGAACAACGACTTATACTATAAATGCTGATTTAAGTAGCGTTGAAGGTAAAATAGCAACAAATACCAAAAATATTGAGGCGCTTGAAAAGAAAATTTCTAATACTTCAAGTAATGAAAAGATGAAAGAAATAGAAAATAAGAGTTATTCTGGAATTTCAAATGCTATTGCTATGGCAAATTTACCATTTTCAACAAAAGCTAAATTTAGTATAGCTGCTGGTTATGGAACATATATGGGAAATCATTCATTGGCTGTAGGTATTATGAGTAATAAAGACTTTGTGAATTATAAAGCGAGTTTAAGTTTGAATAATAAAGGAAATTTGGGTCTTGGTTTAGGTATAGCTTATACATTTGATGTAAATGATGAAGAAAAAGTTAAGTTAAATAAAGAGTTAGCAAGACTTAATCAATTAGAAAAAGAAAGTAAAGAAAAAGATAAAAGAATAAATGATTTAGAGAAAAAATTGGAAGAAATTTTAAATAAATTAAAATAAACACTACATTAAATGTTATAGTTCAAGGACTATAACATTTATGTTTTTATGGAATAAAATTTTAAAAAGGAAGGAACTTTCCGTATATATGTGGAAAAAGTTGTTATTGAAAAAAACTTTTTTCAAGGTATTCTATATTAAGGAGCATATAATGGAGAATTTAGTT
>CALHVR010000092.1 GCA_938037005.1 uncultured Leptotrichiaceae bacterium
GTAACGGATTAAACAGAGAATAATTTTTTATATTTTGTGTTATATATCATTGATATTTGTAGAGCAACAACAAAAATAGAAAATAAATAGGCTGGTAAATTCCAGTCTTTTTTGATATAATTTAGTTAAGAATACAATAAAAAGGGTGAAAAAATGAGTATTAAATATTTAAAGATAAAACCGTCGGAGGATTTTATTATTAGAAATGGAATTAAGAAATTTGAGATAGAATATTTGAATTTATTTTCTCAAAAAAAAGAACTTGAATTGCATTTGTTAGTTAATGATTATGAAGCGAATGATGAAATTTTTAATTTACAAAAACTTTTATATAAAAAATTTGGAGAAAATTTAGAGTTAAAAATAAAATTGAAAGTAAATTTAGAAAAACTAAAAAATAATGAAAAAGAATTTATTGAATTTATAATACAAAATTATAAAAAAGAATCTCATGGATTAGAAATTCTACTTTCTATTTATAAATTAGAATTAGTGACAGAAACAGAAATTATAATAAGTGTACCAGAAGAGCAAATAAAGCAAATAGAAAAAAATGAGTTAGATAAAAAAATGGAAATTTTATTTGATGAAATTTTACAAAAACAATATAAAGTAAAATTTGTAGTTGGAGAATTTTTAGAAGAAAAAGAACAAATAGAAAAAAAATATGGACATTTAGAAAAGGAAGTGGAATTAGAAAATATTCCAAGTTACAAACCTCCACAAGAACATTTTGCATCAGGGATAAAAGAAAAAATAGTTTATAATAATTTTAGGCAAAAAGTGGCAGAGAGAGAGAGTAGTTCGTTTGATGTATTAGAAACGATGCATGCTGGTGAAACTATTGCACTTGAAGGTCAAATATTTAATATTGATATAAGAGAAACTAAAACAGGAACTATTATGTGTGATTTCATGATAACAGATTATAGTGATAGTATAAAATGTAAAATGTTTTTTAATAAAGATGAAAAAATAGAAATAAAAAAAGGTGATTGGGTAAAAATAACAGGAATATATGAACCGGATAAATTTACTGGAGAATTTTATATAAGGACACAAAAAGTCGATAAAATTGAAAAAGAAATGCCAAAAAGAGTAGATAATTCACCTAAAAAAAGAATAGAGCTTCATGCACATACAAATATGAGTGAAATGTCTGGAGTTGTATCTGCACAAAATTTAGCTAAGAGGGCTAAAGAATTTGGACATAGTGCTGTGGCAATAACAGATTTTGGAGTTGTACATTCATTTCCGTTTGCGTATAAAGAAGCAAATGATGATTTTAAAATAATATTTGGTTTAGAAGCATATATGGTTGATGATGAGCAGGAAATAATTACAAAACCAAAAGATAAATTGATTGAAGAGGAAATATATGTTGTATTTGATATTGAAACGACAGGATTAGATCCTTTTAAAGATAAAATAATTGAGATAGGAGCAGTTAAATTACAAGGGAAAGATATAATTGATAAATTTTCAGTTTTTATAAATCCAGAAATTTCAATTCCAAAGGAAATAGTGGACTTAACAAAAATTACAGATGAAATGGTGAAAAATTCTGAAAAAATTGAAACAATATTACCTAAATTTTTAGAATTTTGTAAAGATACAACTGTTGTAGCACATAATGCAAAATTTGATGTTGGATTTATAACTCAAAAAGCTAAAGAAATGAATTTAGAATATTCAACAAGTGTGATTGATACTCTTCAATTAGCAAGAATATTATTACCTGATCAAAAAAGATATGGATTGAAATATATTGCAAATTATTTTAGTATTCCACTTGAAAGTCATCATAGGGCTGTAGATGATGCTGAAGCAACAGCAGGAATTTTTCAAAAATTTTTAAATATGATTTTAAGCCGTGGAGTGTTAAAATTAATAGAAATAAATACAGAATTACAAACAAATATACAAAATGCAGATACATTAAATACAATGATATTAGTAAAAAATCAAGCTGGACTTAGAACATTATATGAATTAGTATCTAAAGCACATATTGAATATTTTGGAAATAAAAAGCCGAGAATACCGAAATCTTTATTGAAAAAAAATAGAGAAAATTTACTTTTAGCAAGTTCAGGGTCAAATGTATTTCAGAATAATGGAGAATTAGTAAATTTATATTTGCGTGGTGTAGACAAAGAAGAAATTGAAGAAAAAGCGAAATTTTATGACTATATAGAAATTCATCCGGTAAGTAATTATACGGACTTAAACGGAATTGGAGAAATTGAAAATTTAGATGTAATAAAAGAAATGAATAAATATTTTTATGAACTTGGTCAAAAATTAGGAAAAATTGTAGTTGCAACAGGAAATTCACACTATTTAGAGGAAAGAGAAGCGATAAATCGTAGTGTTTTAGTGTTAGGAAGTGGAACTGATAGAAAAACATTTAATTATGATAAAAAACTATATTTTAGAACAACAGATGAAATGTTAAAAGAATTTGATTATTTAGGAAAGGATATAGCAGAAAAAGTAGTTATAGAAAATACAAATTTAATTAATGATATGATAGAACCGGTAAGACCAGTTCCAACAGGATTTTATCCTCCCAAAATTGAAGGTGCTGAAGAAGAAGTAAAAGAAATGTCTTATAAAAAATTACATGAACTTTATGGAGATAAAATACCTGATTTTTTACAAGAAAGAGTAGAAAAAGAATTAAATTCAATAATTGGGAATGGATTTGCAGTATTATATTTAATTGCACAAAAATTAGTTAAAAAATCATTAGATAACGGATATCTTGTAGGGTCACGTGGATCGGTTGGGTCTTCAATTGTTGCTTATTTAATGGGAATAACGGAAGTAAATGGACTTTATCCACATTATAGATGTCCAAATTGTAAAAAAAGTGAATTTACGAATGTGGAAGGAAGTGGAGTAGACTTACTTGATAAGAAATGTCCAGAGTGTGGAACTCCATATATAAAAGACGGACACGCTATACCGTTTGAAGTATTTATGGGATTTAATGGAGATAAAGTACCAGATATAGATTTGAATTTTTCGGGAGAATATCAAGGAGAAATACATAAATATACAGAAAAATTATTTGGGTCTGAAAATGTTTTTAGAGCTGGAACTATTGGAACTTTAGCAGAAAAAAATGCTTTTGGCTATGTAAAAAAATATTTTGAAGAAATAGAAGGAAAGCCAGAAATTAGTAAGAGAAGAGCTGAAATTATGAGAATTGCACAAGGCTGTGAAGGTGCAAGGAAAACAACAGGACAACATCCAGGAGGAATGATAGTTGTTCCTAAAGACAAAACAATTTATGATTTTTGTCCAATTCAAAGACCTGCGAATGATATGACATCACATTCAAAAACTACGCATTTTGACTATCATGTAATGGATGAACAATTAGTAAAATTAGATATACTAGGACATGATGATCCTACAACATTAAGAATATTACAAGATTTAACAGGTGTTGACATTTATACAATTCCATTAGACGATAAAAAAGTAATGAGTTTATTTAGTGGGACAGAAGCTTTAGGTGTTACATCTGAACAAATTGGTACACCAACAGGAACTTCTGGAATACCTGAATTTGGAACTTCTTTTGTTAAACAAATGTTAGTTGATACAAAACCAAAAACTTTTGCAGAATTAGTAAGAATATCGGGACTTTCACACGGAACAGATGTTTGGCTTAATAATGCTCAAGAGTATGTAAGACAAGGGATTGCAACTTTAAGTGAAGTTATAACGGTTAGAGATGATATTATGAACTATTTAATTGATAATGGAATAGAAAAAGGGCTTGCATTTTCAATAATGGAATTTGTAAGAAAGGGACAACCAACAAAAAATCCTGAAAAATGGGAAGAATACTCTAAAATAATGAAAGAACATAAAGTAAAAGATTGGTATATAGAATCTTGTAAAAAAATAAAATATATGTTCCCAAAAGGGCATGCTGTGGCATATGTTATGATGGCAGTTAGAATTGCATATTTTAAAGTTTATTATCCAATAGAATTTTATACAGCTTTTTTAAATAGAAAAGTTGATGATTTTAAATTTACAACAATGTTTAGATCTGTTGATGAATTAAAAAAATCAAGAATGGAAATGGAGGGAAAACGGAACTTAAATGCTAAGGAAAAACAAGAGTTATTTCTTTATGAAATACTGATTGAGATGCATTACAGAGGAATTGAGTTAGAAAAAGTTCATATTTATGAGTCGGAAGCAAAATCCTTTAAAATAGAAAATGGTAAAATTAGAATGCCGTTAATTGCAATGGATGGATTAGGGGAGTCAGTTGCATTAAATATAGTTTCTGAAAGAGAAAAAGAGAAATTTTTATCGCAAGAAGACTTAACTAAAAGAACAAAACTTAATAAGACTGTTTTAGAATTAATGAGAAGGAATGGTTGTATTCCAGATGATTTACCTGCAACAAGTCAATTAACATTATTTTAAAAAGGGGAGGATATTTGTGATAAAAATAAGAGAGGCAGTACTAGAAGATGCAGAAAAAATTCAAAAAATTTATTCTCCTTATGTTGAAAAAACAGTAATTTCATTTGAGCTGGAAGTACCTAATGTAGAAGAAATGAGAAAAAGAATAAAGACAACATTAGAGCAAGGTTTTCCATATCTTGTTATAGAAGATAATGATAAGAATATATTAGGTTATGCGTATGGTTCAGAATTTGGAGAACGAAAAGCGTATAAATATTCAGCAGATTTAAGTATTTATTTAGATATGGAAGTAAGATCAAGAGGACTAGGTCAAAAATTGTATGATGAATTTGAAAAAAAGATGAAAAAGCAAGGAATTGTTAATTTGGTTGCAATAATTGTTGGAAATAATGAAAAAAGTTTAAAATTTCATACAAAAAATGGATTTATAGAAATAGGTAAATTTGAAAAAAGTGGATATAAATTTGGAGAATGGCTAGACATAATTTGGATGAAAAAGAAAATTAATGAATATTCAATAGTTAAAGTAGATGGAAAGTGAGATAAATGGTAAAATTAGTTGCAATAGATATGGATGGAACATTATTAAATAATGAAAAAGTTATAATGCCAAAGCAAAAAGAAGCTATCAAAAAGGCAATAGATAAAGGTGTAGAGATTGTAATTTGTACAGGTAGACCTAAGTTTGGAGCAATGCCTTTATATGAAAGTCTAGAGCTTGGGGATAAAAATGAATATATAATTTTAAATAATGGATGTTCAATTTATAAAACAAAAAATATGGAATTAATTGATTATTTTGAATTGACTAAAGAAGAAATAAAATGGCTTTATAGTTTGAAAAAAGATTTCAATATAGATTTTACAATAACGACAGAGGAGCATTTTTATTTTGTAGCTGAGGAAGATGAAATTCCAAATGAAAGAACAGTATTTGATAGTAAAGTAGTATTTTGTCCTTTGACGAAAATAAGTGTAGATGAAGCTGTAAAAAGTGGGGAAATTATATTTAAAGGTATGTTCACTGGAGAACCGGGAGAGATAGATAAATTTGAAGCTAGTTTGACAGAAAAAATGAAAGAAAAAATTACTTTTATAAGAAGTCAACCATATATAGTTGAAGCATTGCCATTAGATGCAAATAAGAAAACGGGATTACAGAAATTATTAGAAAAGTTAGAGAAAAAAATAGAAATTAAAGATGTAATGACAATAGGAGATGAAAATAATGATATTGAAATGCTGGAATTCGCAGGGATAGGGGTTGCTATGGGAAATGCGAAACAGCATATAAAAGATAAAGCTGATTATGTGACAGATACAAATGAAAATGACGGAGTTGCTAAAGTGATTGAAAAATTTATACTGAATAAATAATGATATAAATAAAGCTACATAAATTTAGAAAAAATCTAAGAATGTAGCTTTTTATTTTTTAAAATTATTTTTTGAAAATATTAAATGTTTTTTTCCCATCAGAATTTTTTATGATTTCATCAAATTTTTCTTCCATAGTTTCAAATTTATTAAGTAAAATATCAAATTTTTCATTTAAACTTTCAATATTTTGTTTAAAGAAATTTTGATTTTGCTCATTGATTAATAGAATATTTTGTAGAAAATTATCATTTTTTTCTTGAAGTAAATCAAATTTTTTTAAAATTTCTGGTAAAAAATTATCTAATTTAGTATTAGTAAAATCAACCTTTTTTTCTAAAGACAAAGAAAAATTGATAGTTGAACTTTCAATAGTAGAAAGCCTTTCACGTAAAAAACTATAATCAAATTCTTTAATTAGATTGTATGAAGATTGTATTAAAGAAAATTGTTCTGTAAGTTGTTTTAATTCATTTAGTGCAGATAAATCAAAATTATTTATACATTTTTTATTTTCAGTTTTTATATCATTTTCTTTTATAATGTATGTTTTATTTTTTTCTTTAATTGTTTCAAGAAGTCCTGCTTGAATACGATTGTAAATTGTTCTTCGTGAAATATTACGACTTTCCATATAATCTTTTATTGATAATTTCAAAATTCTCACCTCATTTTTTTGTAATAGTATTATATACAAAAAATTGAATATAGTCAAAGAAAAAATAAAAAAAATAAAGATGATAAAATATATGAAAATTTAATCAAATATAATATTGAAAAAATACGAAAATGTGTTATAATTTATATGTAAATAGACAATTAAATTAAATTATCTTTTATCATAAAACCATTATCTTTACGTATTTTGAATGAGATTTACGGAAAAGCTGGAATTTTATGTAAAATTGTTAAAATTATAAATATAAATAATTAAATAAATATTGAATTAATTAGGAGGAAATATGAATTATTATGTAGGAATTGATTTAGGGGGAACAAATACAAAAATAGGGTTATTAGATGAGGATGGAAATATTTTGTTTTCAACAATTGTTAAAACAGAATCAGAACAAGGACTTGAAAAAACAGTAGAAAGATTAGCAAATATATTAAAAATACAAGTAAGTAATTTGAA
>CALHVR010000093.1 GCA_938037005.1 uncultured Leptotrichiaceae bacterium
TAAAGTTACAAAAATTACAACAGAATAGAATAACTTTAGAATGGATAATACTCAATTTGAGTTTTATCCTTTTTATTTTAATTTATATTTAATAATATTTTTATTCACAAAAAAAAAATAATATTCTTGTGTTAAAACAAGAATATTATTTTAAATTATAATTTTCTATTAAAACAAATTACTTTTCATAAAACACTTTTGCTAACTCTTTCAAATAAAATACATCATAAGTTCCACACATTTCTCTTACTGAATGCATCGCAAACATTGGCACTCCTAAGTCTACTGCATCTATATCTAAATGTGTTGATGAAATTGGTCCTATTGTACTTCCACCCAATTCATTTGACTCATTTACAAAAGTTTGAATTTTAATATCTGTCCCTTCAATCAATTGATGTACAACTCCAATTGAAAATCCATCAGAAGTATATTTTTGTTTGGCGCTTATTTTTATTGAAACTCCTTCATTTATTTTCCCATAATTTGTTGGATCAAATTTATTCATATGTGCCGGATGTGCTGCATGTGCTCCATCTGCCGACATTAAAAATGAACAATGTAACATTTGTAAAAATTCACTTCTACTTATATGTAATTCACACGCAATTCTTTCTAAGAAATTTACTAAATAATTTGAGTCTGCACCTTGTTTTGTTGCACTTCCAATTTCTTCATTATCAAATCCAACAAATACATTTATTTGTTCATCATTTTCTTCTGCTTCAATCAATCCAACTAAACCTGTATAAACTGAAACTAAATTATCAATTTTAGGTGCTGAAATAAACTCTTTATTTGCTCCAACTAAACAACCTTTTTCTAAAGCATATACAAATAAATCAAAATCAAGTATATCTTCAATATTTACTTTTGCATCTTCTGCAACTAATTTTAATAAATAATTTTCTTTAGTACATGTATCGTTCACCAATGCCAACACTGGCAATACATCTTTTTGTCTATCAATTTTTACTCCATCATTAACATTTCTATTTTGATGAATTGCTAAATTAGGTATTGACATTATTGGTCTTTTAACATTAACATTTATCGTTTTAGGTGAAAATATATCTTCACTTTTAACAATTAATCTTCCTGCTACAGACAATGGTCTATCAAACCAAGTACTTAAAATAGGTCCTCCATAGATTTCTGTATTCACTCTAAGGACACCATTTGTAATCATTTCCGGATTTGGCTTTATTCTAAAACACGGAGAATCCGTATGTGAACCAAATATTTTAAATCCTCTTTCTATTTTCAAATTTTTTCCTAATGTAAATGCTATTATTGTAGAATTTGATCTTTTAACAAAGTATTTATGCCCTTTCTTTAAATTCCATCTTTCTTTGGGATTTAATCGTTCAAAACCATTTTCCTCAAGTATCATAGAACAATTTTTTACGACATGATAACTACTTACACCTTCATCTATAAATTCAATCATATCTTTTGCAAAACTTTTTATTTCCATTTTTTCAAATCTCTCCTGTATTTCCATAATTTTATCTAATGACATCATATCAATTCCTCCACTTTTTTGCAATACTATATTTTGTGTACTCCATTCATATTCTACCACGCTTTTTATTTTTGTAAATACCGTATGTAATTTAAAATTTAATTTTTTTCATTAAAGCAAGAAAAAAAAGTATATTTTTCAATATACTTTCTTTTTTTTGTTTTATTTATTTTATATAAATCTATTTTCTATGCCCGACTTTTCATCCTCTTCAATACCCAATTCCCTTTTTATTTCTTCATATGTATAATAAACCCCGTAATCTTCTTCTATTACTTGCTCCAACACTTTCAAATCTTCATAATATTCTATTATTTTCATTATATTTTCTTTAATACTTCTACATAAAAAAATTGTTGCTTTTTTATCATTTTTTAAGTAAAATATACCTACTAAAATCGTTGAAAAAGAAAGGCGAAAAAATGAAAATTGGAATAGATAAAATAGGTTTTGCTATGCCAAAATATTTTTTAAATATTGAAGATTTAGCCGTTAGTCGTAACGAAAATCCTATTAAATTTACAAAGGGATTACTTCAAAAAGAAATGAGTGTAGCAACTATTAATGAAGATATTATTTCACTTGGGGCTTCTGCAGCTTACGAAATTTTAGATGAAGCTGATAAACAGAAAATTGATATGATTATTTTTGCAACAGAATCAAGTATCGATCAAAGTAAAGCTTCATCTGTTTTTATTCACGGTTTATTAAATATTCAACCTTATGCACGATCTATTGAAATTAAAGAAGCCTGCTATGGTGCAACAGCAGCTCTTAATTATGCAAAAAATTATATTTTAAATAATCCTGAATCTTATGTTTTAGTCGTTGCCAGCGACATTGCAAAATATGGAATCGGCACTTCTGGTGAATCTACTCAAGGTGCTGGAAGTATCGCTATGCTTGTAAAAAAAGATCCAAACATTTTAATTTTAAATAATGAAAGTTTATGTCAAACACGGGACATTCTGGATTTTTGGCGTCCAAATTACTCTTTAGTTCCTTTTGTTGACGGTCATTATTCTTCACACCAATATTTAGAATGCTTGGAAACTACATGGAACGAATTTAAAAAAAGAAATAATAATTCTTTAACTGACTACAAAGCATTTTGCTTTCACTTACCCTTTCCAAAATTAGGTCTAAAAGGGTTAAATTCATTACTTACAATTGAAAAAGAGAATATTACTAAAGAAATTAAAGCAGAATTTATTAGTAATTTTCATTCTTCTATTATTTATAATCAAAAAGTTGGAAACATTTATACAGGATCTCTGTATTTAAGTATACTTTCTTTAATAGAAAATTCTGAAAGTTTAAAATCTGGAGATAAAATCGCTTTATTTAGCTATGGAAGTGGTGCTGTTTGCGAGCTATTTTCAGTAACTCTTGCTGAAAATTATAAAAATAGTTTATGTAAAGATAGAATTTCCTTATTTGAAAAAAGAAAAAGAATTGATGTTGAAACATACGAAAAAATCTTTTTTGAAACTTTAAAATTAGATGAAAATGGAAATTCAAGAAATATTTTTGAAGATGATAATGATTTCAATCCATTTATTTTAGATAGAATTGAAAATCATAAAAGAATTTACAAAAAATTATAATTAAAAATAGTATTCTTTGCGATACTGTTTTTTTATAATAAATTTTATTATTAGGAGTTAAAATGAAAATAAAAAATATATGGCTAGGTTTTTCAAAAAAAAATATAGTTTTAGAGAATT
>CALHVR010000094.1 GCA_938037005.1 uncultured Leptotrichiaceae bacterium
TACTCATTTTACTTATCTCTTTTTCAACTTTTGTCGAACAACCTACACAATCAATTCCATTTACATTCAATTTATATTTTTCTATTTTTTTCATAATTTTCTCCTATAACATATGAATATCTGTTCATATGTTATATTATCATTTTTTTTATTTTTTGTCAATCTTTTATTTTAATATAATTACATATTTTTTAAAAATAATTACAAAAAAATAGATACTCTAAATCAAGAATACCTATTTTAAATCTTATTCATTTCCAATTAATTTTTCTACTTCTCTTTCCATCTCTTTTGGATTATAACTATCTATTTCTGTAAAAGTTTTTACAAGTTTTCCATTTTTAAATAAAACAATCTTATCACACAAATAATAACACGCTTCAAAATCATGAGAAATAAGAATATAAGTTAAATTACATTCTTTTTTTAATTTTACTAATAATTCTAATATTTGTACTTGAATTAAAGGATCAAGACCACTTAAAGATTCATCAAATATAATAATCTTTGGTTCTAAAATCAAGGCTCTAGCAATACACACTCTCTGTAATTGCCCTCCACTCAAATTTCTAGGATTATGTTTTAAATAATCTGCTGATAATCCAACTTGTTGCAACATTTCTACTATTTTTTCAATTTTTTTATCTCTTGGCATATTTTTTTGATGAATTTCCAACGGTTCTAACATTATCTTTTCAACTGTGTATTTAGGATTAACAGCATTTAATGAACTTTGAAATACAAATTGTATTTCTTTTTTTAGTTTCAAAATATCATTATTTGACAAATTTTCATATTTTATATTTTCATATACTATAGTTCCAGTATGTTCTTTTTCAAGTCTAACTAATAATTTTGCCAAAGTACTTTTACCTGAACCACTCTCTCCCATAATTCCAAGGCATTCATTTTCATTAAGTTCTATATTAATATCTGACAAAACTTCTTGCTTCCCATAACTTTTACTTAAATTTTCTATTTTTAATATCATTAAAATTCCTCTTTATTATTTTCATTATTATATCTTCTATATTTTTCTCTTAAAATTAACTGTTTTCCGTATTCTGTTTTTGGATTCGACAATATTTCTTCCGATAATCCTTCTTCCATAATATCTCCATGCTTAATTACTATCATCTTACCAACTAATTTTTTTGCCATTTCATAATCATGAGTTATAATTATTAATATTTTATTTTCTTTTTGAAAGTTTAATAACAATTCAATAATTTTATTTGTATTAAAAATATCAAGTGCAGAAGTTGGTTCATCAACTATTAAAACTTCTGGATTTAACTCAAACATCATTGCAAACATAATTCTTTGAAGCATTCCACCACTAAGCTGAAATGGATATTTTTTTAAAACTTCATCAACGTTATCTAAATTTACTTTTTCAAAAGCTTCTTTTATTTTTTGAATACACTCTTTTTTTGATATTTGAAAATGACTTTGATACAACTCAATCACATGAGATTCTATCGTTTGAAAATCATTAAAAATTGCCATAGGATTTTGAGAGATATAAGCTATTTGTTTTCCTCTTTTCTCCATCCATTCTTTTACCGATAGATTCAAATAATTCTCATCATCAAATAATATTTCACCATTTATAATTGCATTTTCTGGCTTAGAACCAACTAATAATTTAGATAACATTGTTTTTCCAGAACCACTCTCACCTATTATAGTTAGTGTTTCACCTTTTTTTATATTTAACGATACATTTTTTAAAATTTTTCTGTTCTTTATTTCAACATTTAATTCTTTTATTTTTAATCTTTCCATTTATCTTTTATTCCTTTACTGTCAAAATATTCACTTAATAAATTAAATGCTAAAACTGTTAAGAATATTGCCAGTCCCGGATACATTACAAGTCCTGGAATTCTTCTAAAATACGGTTTTGCATCGTTTAACATCATTCCCCACTCTGCTATATTTGGTTGTACTCCAATTCCTAAAAAAGAAAAACCTGAAATTATAAGTATAACATTTCCTATATTTACTAACGCTATAACCATTATTGGTTTTATAATAAATGGTAAAATATGTTCTTTTATAATGAAGAATGTAGGCGCTCCAATTAATTGAGAGAATTTAACATATTCTTCATTTTTTATGCTAGATACCATATTTCTAAGTATTCTTGCATAATAAATCCACTCAATTACTGTTATCGCAATCACTATATTAGTTAATCCCTGTCCTAAAATTCCAATTAGAGCCATCGCTAATAAAAAACTTGGAAATGCCATTAATATTTTTACAGTCCATAAAAATATTTTATCTACAATTCCACCATACCAACCCGCTATAATTCCAATTGGAAAACTTATAGCTAGCGTTATTATTGATATTATTAATGAAATTGATATAGAAAGTCTCGTTCCATATATCAGTCTTGAAAAAACATCTCTCCCTAAGTGATCTGTCCCTAGAATATGTTCCTTACTTGGTAATGCTAATTTTTTAGTAATATCAACATATTGTGGATCAAATTTTGTTATTTGACCTGCAAATAATGAAACAATTACTAATATACCTATCAAAAAACACGAAAAATACAATATTTTTTTATTTCTCATTTTATTTTTTCTCTTTCATAATTTTATTTTTATTATTTTCAATTATTTTTGTTTTTGGATTTATTTGTTTAACTACAATTTGTGTAATTTCATTTACAATTATTGATAAAATTCCAAAAAATAAAAGCTGAATTTGGATAAGAGGTAAATCCCCGTTTTTAACAGCTGTTGCAAATAACTTTCCTATTCCAGGCCATGCAAATATTTCCTCTATTAAAACACTTCCTGACAATACATACATTACATTTGAACTAAATACTGTCAAAATAGGAACTAAGCAATTTCGTAAAAGATGATTTTTTACTACCTTAAATCTTGAAACTCCACGAATCAAAGCATATTCTACATGAGGTTTTTCCATCTCAAGTAATATATTTTTTCTAATAAAGAAAGTTGTTTGTGCAATTAATGGAATAATTATAGTTACACTCGGTAAAATATAATTTTTAAAATCTCCTCTCCCTGAAACTGGTAATATTTTAAATACTGTTGCAAATACTATAATCAAAACATATCCTATCCAAAATGTAGGTAATGAAACTCCAACATATGAAAAAAACTGAACAATCTTATCAATCCATGTATTTTTATAAATTGCACTTAATACTCCTAAAATTGGAGAAATTATAACCAAAATAACTAATGAAAAAATACCCAATTCAAATGTCGGGATTATAGCGATTTTTATCATTTCAAATACAGGTTTGTTTGTTATATAAGATTTTCCAAAATCTCCTTTAAAAATATTTCCAAGCCAATTTAAATATTGAATTATATAAGGTTTATCCAATCCAAATCTTTCCCTTGTCACTCTTAAACTCTCATCTGTTATAGCTATATGTGCTACTCGTAAATAATTTGTAGCAGGATCACCTGGTGATAACTTTATTAAAGCAAAAGTTATCACCGATATTGCTATTAAAATTGAAAATAATGACAATATTTTTTTTAACATATTTGTAATCCTTTATTTAAAATTTATTTTACTCTAACTACTGTATTTACAGGTAATCTGTTTTCTTCTGGCATAAATTTAACTCCATCCAATTCTCCAGTTCTATAAACACTTAAAACTGCTTGATATGTTAATGGAATATAAACTGCTTGATCATGTAATGTTGTCAATACATAATTATACATTTCATCTAATTTTTTCTCATCTGGTTCTACTAATAATGCTCTTATTGTTTTATCTATTTGTGCTTTCATCGGTAATCCTAATTGTGCTGTATAATCTGGTCCACCATTACTTGAATCAGCAGCTGTCATAGATGTTAAGAATGCATGTGGATCCCAAGGAGCTCCCCAAGTAAAGTTCAACATTACATCATAATTTTTAGCCATTGCATTTGCCCAATATGCTTTTTCTTCCATTGCATTTACTTTTACATTAATTCCTATTTTTTTCCATTCCCCTTGTACATATTCTGCAACATTTTTATCTGTAACTTTTGCTCCAATATATGGGAATTCTATTTCAAATTTTTGTCCATTTTTTTCTCTTATTCCATCTGCTCCTTTTACCCATCCTGCTTCATCTAACATTTTTTCAGCTACAGCTAAATCATAATTATATTTTTCTAATTTAACATTTGTATGTGGTACATTTGGTGCAAATATTGTATCCGCTGGTTTTTCAACTCCACCAAATATATTTTGCGCAATACTTTCTTTATCTATTGCATGACTTAATGCTTTTCTTACATTAATATCGTTTAAGAATTTACTTGTTGTATTTAATAATAACATTCTTGATGACATTGGTTCTGAACTAGATGCTGTATATTTTGAATCTGATTTATATGTGTTAAATCTATCTAAACTTATTAACCCATTTCCATAAATCAAATCAATATTCCCTGCTTCAAATTCTAATGCTAAAGTTTCACTATCAGGAATTACTTTTATCATGATTTCTTTTGCTGCAGGTTTTTCTCCCCAATAATATTCATTTTGTACAAATATTGCATATTCATTATCTTTATGTTCTTTTAATACCCAAGGCCCTGTTCCAATTGAAGCTTTAATTTCTTTTGCTGGATTTTTTCCTTCATCTGGGAATCCTGCATCACCTAAAAATCTTATTGGTCTTATCATTGCTAAATCATATAATGTTGCTGTATACGGAGTATCTAACTCTATTTGGAATGTATAGTCATCCAATGCTTTGTATGATTTTAAACGATTTGTAAATTCGAACCAAGTATGGTTAGCTTTATTTTCTTTTGAAAAAATTGTATCAAAGTTTCTTACAACATTTTTTGATGTAAAGTCTGAACCATCAGAAAATTTAACATTTTTTCTTAAATTAAAAGTATAAGTTTTACCGTCTTCAGACACTGTCCAAGATTCTGCTAATGAAGGTTTAATCTCTCCATTTTCTCCATAATAAACTAATCCTTCATAAACCATGTCTTGTGTTATAAATTGACTTGGTGAATACTCAAATGGATTTAAATTTCCAACTGCTTCTTGATTAAATGCCAATTTAACTACTTTAGGTACTTCTCCTTTCGCCTCTGTTTTTGAATTTTGACAACTTACTACTAAAATTAATGATAATAATAAGCTAAGTGTTGCGATAATTTTTTTCATTTTTCCTCCTATTAATTTTATTTTTTACCAAAAATTTTAATTATTATTTCTAAAATAACAATAACTAAAATATAAAAATTCATTTGTATGTAGTATTAAGTATAACATCATTTTTTTATTTGTCAATCAAAACTTTTTCTTGTTTTGTCAAGTTGTGTTATTAAAAATATTTTACTATTTCCTTTAAAATCTACTATTATTGCAAACAAAAAAATGTGTTATACAACTTATTTGTTATATAACACATTTACTTTTTACCATTTATATTCAAATCCAAAATCAAATTTATTTTTATTTTTTCTATTTTTACCTAAATTTGTTTCAAGTCCTGCTTTAATTTTAAAGTTATCAATAGGATTTAAACTTAACCCTAATTTAGCATTTGTTTCAAAATATTTTTCTTTTATTTCTCTATTTTCTTCACCATTTACTTCGGAATGATTATTATAATGTTTAAATTGAGTAACAAAATCTAATCCTATAATTTTACTTTCTAGTTTTAACCCTGTTTCATAATAAATATTAGATAATTTTGATTTTAATTCTTCGGATTTCTCATCTTTATTTTTTATTTTTTCATTTTTCATTGGCATATAGTTATATCCAATATTATTGACATAAGTTAATTTCATATTTTCATTTATATCAAATTGTGGATTTAATCCTATATTTACATTATTTACAAATGATGTTGTTTGTAATTTTTTATCCATGTTTATATCATTTCTAACTACTCCCAATGATGTTGAAACATCAAATATTCCTTTTTTATATCCTATTTTTGGAATTACTGCAAATGTTTTGTATTTTACTTCTCCGCTTTCTATTCTATCATTTCCATCAACACTTAATTTGTTATCTAAATAAATAAACTCTACATTATAAGCAAGATTTTTGTCTTTACTTGCTTGCCCAACTTCAACTGATACTCCGTGTAAATTATTTTTAGTCAAATAGTCTAAATCTAAAGAATTATTTATATCTTTTCTATTTTGATTTATATATTTTGCATTAATAAAGTTTTTATATGAAATTTTTGAAATTACATCAAATAAATTAGTATTATTATTCATAATTGATAATAATCTCATATCATATTTTTTTAAAAGTTTCTCAATTTCATAAGATAAATAATAACTTGAATTTTCATTTGAAAGAAGTATTTTTTTACCATTTTTACTATGGAATTTAGATAAATTTAATATATTAAATTTTCTATTTGTTTTTCCTATACGTAATTTTTGTTTTTCTAACGTATTTAAAACTTCTTCCGAAAGATTAAGATTTACATTTATATCTGAATCCGAATTTTCAACATTTAATGTATCATTTAATATTTTATTTAAAGTTATGTTAAAAATTCCACTTCCGTTCATATAATTATTTATTGTCAATTTTTGATTTAATAAACTAACTAACCCATTATTAGTTAACTCTCTAACAAAATTATTTTCCTGAGTAAATGTCAATTCACTATTTGGGGCTACATTTATTTTTGCATCAATTTTATTCAATGAATCTATATTCAATTTACCTGTATTTACACTTAATTTCATATCTTGATACATTCTATCATTCAATAATTTTAATCTACTATTTCCATCGAAATTATAATTTGAATTTAACGCTTTCTCATCATCTAATGTTACATTAATATTAGATAAATTAATATTTCCATTAAAATTAGCAGTATCTTTAATATTCAACTCTGAATTTCCAAAGTTTTCAAATTTTAAATTTCCTGTCCCTTTTAATTTATTTTCAATAATTTTATCTCTATCCATTTTAATATTCAATGTTCCAGCATCAATCAAAATATCTCCACTACTATTCAATTTAGAACTTGATATATCAACTTTATTGTCACCTAATTTAACTATATCTCCATCTCCATTTAAATTTGATGTAATTGTTCCATTTGATGATAAATTTAGATTAAGTTTTGTATCATTAGATAAATTTAAGTTATCTACATTAACATTTTTTGTTAATTCAAGTGTCCCTGCTTTTACATCAAGATTTTTGTAATTTACTATATTTGCATTTTCTCCTAATGTTAATTTACCTAATCCTGTTTTTTCTAATTTGTTTGTTTCAGATCCTTGATTTTCTACATTTAATTTCGTTAATGTTTTATCTCCTGTTATATCTAAAGTTACATTTGATGTTCCTTTAGCTTTTATCTTAGCATCTGAATCTAACGCTTTATCTTCTTTCAATGTTAAATTTGCATTATCTAAATTTAAGTTTCCACTAAAGTTTTCTATATCTTTTACTTCTACATTAGAATCTTTAAATATTAACTCTGCGCTTCCTTTTACTTTATTGCTTAATACTTTATTTCCTGTAACACTTAATTCTCCTTCTTGTAGGTCAATACTTCCTGTACTATTTAACTTAGAACCTTCTATATCAACTTTAGTAGTTCCAGTTTTTATTAAATCTCCAGTCCCTGTGATTTTTGAAGTTATTGTTCCATTATTTATAAAGTTTAAATCAAGTTTTGTACTATCTTTTAAATCTATATTTGAAACTTCTATATTTTTCTTAAGTTCTAATTCTCCAGATTTAACTTCAAATGTTTTAAAATTAACTATACTCGTATTATCACCTAAACTTAATTTACCACTACCATCTTTAATAACTTTATTAGTATTTCCTTCACTTGTATTTTTATTTTCTAAATTTATACCAGTTACATCAATATTATTATCAGATAAAAGTGTAATATTCGTATTATTATAAGTTTCTACTTTACCTGTATTATCTATAGCTTTCTCATCTTTTAATACAATATCACCATTTTGTGCTACAAGTTTACCTGTAAATCCTGATAAATTAGTAAATGTCAAATCTTTATTTGATTTATTAGTATATGACCCAACACCAGTTAAATTATATCCTATAACTCTATCTTCAGCATTATCACTTGATATATTATAATCATAATTAACATTTGGTTGATTATTAGACATTACCTTTCCAGTAAAATCTTTAAAATTATCTTGAATTTCAAATTTTGCATTATTGTTTCTTTCAAATTTTATAACCCCTTCACCTGATACTTTAGCATTTATAGTAAGACCTGTCCCTGAACCAAAGAAGCCTCCTGATTTAAAAATCAATGTTGCAACATTAGTACCTGATTTTTTTAATAATATAGGATTAACAAAAGTGGCTCCTCCTCCTCCACCATTATCTGCAAGACTTTCACCGTTTATAATTTCACTATCTCCAGCTTCTCTACTTGCATTTATAACTACTTTAGTTAATTTATCAGAATTTTTATCACTAATTTTAGAACTATAATCTCTTAAATATAGTTTTGAACGTGTTAATCCAAGTTCTTTTAATCCACTATTTAATATTGTATTTTCACTATATACTAATTTTAAACTAGCTCGTTCTAACGTTAAAATAGAATTATCTTTTGCATCAAGCGATTGCATTATCATTCTTTGATTTCTAACATACATCTTAGCACCATCTGCAATAGTAACTTTACCAATATTAATACTTCCTTTATCTCTACTTACACCATATAAATTAAGATGTTTGTATACATCAAATTCATCATCATGACCTTTCAATACTGTTATAGAATTTATATTTATATTTGCATTTTCTTTTACATTTATCATACCGAATGATGATTTAATATCACCATTTGATTTATTAGTTGAAATAGCAAGTTTAGTAATTGCATGTTTTTCCGTTGTAATTTCTTTCCCCGATAGCAATCTTCTCTTATTGATAGTTACTGCATCATTTAATTCAATATCATTTTCCAGCACATCTTTATCATAAATTAATTCCCCACCATTCATTACAACATTACCTTTAAAATTATTTTTATTATCAAATTTTAAAGTTCCTTTACCTTGTTTTACGATATTCAAATTCCCAGTCAATGTTGTATTTATAGTTGTAGCTTCATTACTATCAAGCGTTACATTTGCTTTATTAGTCCCACTGTTAGTCAATGTTCCATATTTGTTTGAAGCGTTATTTAATTTTATTGAAACATTATTATTATTAATATCTAATGTTCCACCATCTTTAATTAAAACTTCATTTTTATTTTGTAACATTTCAGACCCTAATTTAAGTGTTATGTCTCCTTTATTTTCTCCATTTTTATTTCCCATAACAGTTACTTTATTATCAAAATTTTTATTATCTCCTGTTAAAGTAACTACACCTCCACTTAAATTTTGAGCATCAACTTCAAGCTCTTTATTTCCTAAAGCAGCTGTATATGTTAAATTACCTTCTCCCGAAAATCTTGTTTTATCGTTAGTTGTTGTATATGAATTTAATGTTACATTTGACCCTTTTTTAGCTCCTACCGCTATATTTTTTACATTTATATTATTTTCATTAGTTAATTCAAGAACTCCAATAGATGCATCTTTTAAGTTATTTTTTAAAGCTGTCCCTGCAGTTGCACCATAACCTAAATCTAAAAATTGAGAATTTGAATGATTATTATTTACTACAAAATTTATACCATCTCTAATAGATATATTAACCTTAGCTGTACTTGATAATCCATCTATAACTACATTACCTCTATGTTTGTCATTACCTGCATTAATATTTCTAACTGTAGTTCCATCCTCTAATTCAAGTCCTTTTAATGTAACTGTACCATTATCCCCACCTAAATTTATATTGCTTATGCTTTTATCTATAGCTTTATTATTCGCTCCTATTGTTATATCATTTTTAGAACCTATGTATAAATTTGTATATCCAGAATATTTTTTATCTAATTCTGTCAAACTTCTACCTAAACTAATTACTCCTGTTGAAGTTTTATCTATTTTATCTAAAACTCCAAAATTAGAATTATTATTTAATCTTAAAAGTCCTTTTTCTTCTATTTTATATTTTCCATTAGATAAAATATTCTCATTTTCACTTTCTAAGGCTCCATTTTTTATAGTTAAATTACCTAAAAAATCATTATTTTCATTATTTATTTTAACTAACCCATTTCCATCTTTAATTCCATTAATAGTTCCTGAAATTTTAGAATTAATTTCTACTAAATTATTATTTTCTACATTAACATTAAAATTATTCGAAGTTCCATTTTTAAATGTAATATTTCCATTTACATTTACCTTATTAACTTCACTTTGATTTTCATAACCTACATATGGTTTTGTTTTATCTAATTTAGTTAATACTTCTCCTGTAGCAGTTAAATTTAATTTACCTGATACATTAATATCACTTTCTACTTTAGTTGCTCTATCTAATTGTAAAGTTGAACCATTATCTACATTAATATTTCCTGCTTTAAATGTCGTTTTTTCAAATTGATTTTCTAAAACATTATTTTCATAACCACTTGTTATAACATCACCAGAAATAGAAACCATTCCTTTTTTAACATTAAGATCTCCAGTTATATCTGTATTCCCTCTTAAATTCCATTTGGCATTGTCTTTAACTTCATCTGGATTATACTCAACATCCATATTACCACTAAATTTACCTAAAAAGACTCTATCATTTCCTTGTGTAAACTTAAATGTTGCTTTATCAGTACTTTCCTTATTAGAAATTACAGCATCTTTATCTAAATGGTAGATATCATTAAATGATAAATTATGACCTTTTAATTCTAAAGTACCTCCACGATGACCAAAATATATCTTGTTATCATTTAACTGATTATCTTTATTTAATATTACCTTAGCACCTTGTGCTACTCTTATATGACTTGCTGCATAACCATTACTATTATCTAGTATTAAGCTTCCTTCACCAATATTAACTTCAACATCATTTTTAGAATTCCCATTTAATGTTAAACTTCCTTCTCCTCTTTTTCTTATGATAGTTTTATTATCTGATATTATGTTATAGTTTACATTAACATTTTTATCAATTATAAGACCTGCGGTATTAAATTTACCTGTACCTGTAATATTTGCATTTTCACTAAATCTAAAACGAGAAGCACCTGTATCACTATCACTATTTACAGTTAAAGTTAATCCATTTTTAGCAAAAGTTTGATTTTTTGCAGTTGCTGCATTATCATCTATAACTCTTGTAGAATTACCAAAACCTAAAGTTTTACCCTCAAGTGTAACATTAGCATCTGTTATTTTTTCATCTTCTATACTTTTCAAATAAGCATTTACTGCATTTGGATTTTGTTTGATTATTGACATTTTATTCCAGTTATTATCTCCAGAACCGGCTGAATTTTCTCCAACTAATAACCATTTATTATTATCTTTATCCCAAATATACGCAGGAGAACCACTATCTCCGGGTCTACTTGCACTATCTAATGGCGTTTGGATTTCTCTTTTCATTTTTATCCAAAAACTTCCACTTCCACTTCCACCATCTATATGATATATTATATTTAATCCTCCAGCTATATTCCCATATCCTACTGGGTATCTCTCTCCACCATCTTGAGCATAACTATTTACTCCACCCCCAGTTCTAGCTACTAAATCTCCATAATGAATTTGATTTCTATTCTTTATAGTTTCTGGCGTATACCCATCAAAAGCAATAGTTTTTAATCTACCTATTGAATAATCATTTCCTAAATCTCTCATATAAGGCATTTTAACACGTTCAGAATATTCCTGAACTATACTATCTTTATTAGTATTCGCTTTATTTTTAAATCCTTCTGACAATTCAACATCTTTTCTTAAATGTCTTTGTATAAATGTGAAACTTCCCCAGTTACCAACATGGCTTGCAGTTGATAATATTTGTGGATCCCCCCAAAGAGCATAAGCTCCACCATCTACCATACCATCAAAATTAGGTATTGGTTGTTCTATAGTTGCAGTTTCTCCCAATCCTTCTTTTTTATATACAATAACTCCCTTTTGCCCTATTTTAAATTTACCCCTATTATTTGCAAAATCTTCGTAGTCTGACCAATATTGTTCATATCTACCATGATTTGAAAATCCTACAGTGCTTATACAAAAAAGTAAAAGCATTAATTTTTTTGAATTTCTCATTACTCTCTCATCCTTAATCTTTTAATTAAATAATCTAAAATTAAAATCTATCTATGATATTTTTAAATAAAATTTTTTTCAATAAATTTTATGAGGAGAAAATTTATCAACTATTCTATCTATATTTAATGGATAAAAAATTTATCCAGAAATCTAAAATGTAAGTTTGATTATAAATGATTAAGGAGGAGTAAATGTTTATAAATTTGCCTTATAAA
>CALHVR010000095.1 GCA_938037005.1 uncultured Leptotrichiaceae bacterium
ATAATTACCACAGGATTTTAAGTCCTGTGCGTCTACCAATTTCGCCACCAAGGCATAAAACATTTACTGACAAAAAATATTATACTATAACTTTCTTTTTTTGTCAACTTTTTTTAAAAAAATTTTATATATTTGTAAATTGCAACTCAAAGTGTCATACTTTTATGAATATATTTTTTACTTTTCACATATATTTAATTTGAGTTTTTTCCAGCAAATAATTTCCTAGGATAATTGTTCATCTTATCTTCTATTTCTTTTATCTTTTGAACCATAATATTTTTCTTTTAATTATTCTCAATAATTATATCATACTATAAAATTTATTATGGTTCATTCTCATTTTTCACTCTACTTTATTTTTAATTTAAAAATTAAAATTTATCTAACATTTCTTGTAAATATTTTCGTGCTTTTTCTTTTAATTCAGGATGTCTTAATCCAAATTCAATATTCGCAACAAACATACCAAATTTATCTCCAGTATCATATCTCAATCCTTGAAAATCATAAGCATAAAGCTTTTCTCCTGCATTTTTCATCTCTAAAATCGCATCCGTTAATTGTATTTCTCCACCTTTTCCAGGCTTTGTATTTCTTAAATATTTAAAAATTTCTGGCTCTAACACATAACGACCTAAAGCTGCAAGTCTACTTGGTGCTTCATTTATTGCTGGTTTTTCCACAAAGTTTTCAACACTAACCGTTCTTCCATCAATTCTATCTAAAGGCTCAATTATTCCATATTTATTTACAGCATTTTCCGGAACTTCTTGTACACCTAAAATTGTCCCACCTTTTAAATCTTCATATTTTTCAATTAACTGTTTTGAAACTGGCTTTTCTCCGTGTAAATGATCTGTGTAAATAATGTCGTCTCCTAACACTACAACAAACGGCTCATCTCCAACAAAAGCTTCAGCACATGAAATTGCATGCCCTAAACCTAAAGGTTTTTTCTGTCTTACATAATAGATATTTGCTAATCTTGAAATATCATTTACTACTTTTAATAACTCATGTTTCCCATTTTCTTCCAATGTTTTTTCCAACTCATAAGAATAATCAAAATGATTTTCTATTGAAGTTTTATTTCTTCCTGTTACAATCAATATCTCTTCAATTCCCGAATCCACCAATTCTTCTACTAAATACTGTAACGCCGGCTTATCTACAATTACTAACATTTCTTTCGGTTGAGCTTTTGTTGCCGGTAATACTCTTGTTCCCAATCCCGCTGCCGGTATTACAGCTTTTCTTATTCTTTTCATATTTCCCTCCAAGTTAAAGACTTCCTTTTTATCAATTATACCATCTTTTCTAATATTTATATATTTATTTTTTTACTAATAAAAGTCTTAGAGCATTAAGCACAACAACTGCCGTTGATCCTTCGTGTAAAAATACTGTTAGTCCCATTTCTGTAAAACCAAATATTGCCGCTGGAATTAAAAAGAATATCATTCCAAGACTTATAACAAAATTTTGTTTAATTATTTTATTTGATTTTTTACCAATTTTTATTGCAAAATCTATATTTAACAAATTATCTGACAATAATGCAACATCAGCTGTTTCCATTGCAATGTCACTTCCTGCCACTCCCATAGCTATAGCTACATTACTTTCAACCATTGCAGGAGCATCGTTTATTCCATCTCCAACCATTGCAACTTTTTTACCTTCCGTTCTCATTTTTCTTATTGTTGACAATTTATCTTCTGGCAATAATTCTCCATTTATATTATCTATTCCCAATGCCTTTCCTACATTTCTAACAACTTTCTCGTTATCTCCTGATAACATCGCTATATTTTTTATTCCATTTTGCTTAATTTTTTTTATTAAAGTTGTTGATTCTGCTCTCACTTCATCCATTAACGAAACTAATCCAAACACTCCTTTTTCTACTGTTCCTATTAACATAACTGTATGACCTAAATTATAACTTTTTTCTAAATCATATTTTACATCATCTGCCATAAAAATATTATTTTCTTTCATTAATTTTTCATTTCCAACAAATACTTTTTCTCCACCTATTAAAGCGTAAAGACCTTTTCCTGATATATTTTGACTTGAATAATTTATATTTTTATCTACATTAACTTTACTTATCATTGTCAATATTTTTTCTGTTACAATTTTTGCTATAGGATGATTACTTGTACTTTCTACTAAATATAGTTTTGTTAAAAACTCATTAAATTCTACATTATAACTTTTCATTTCCTGAATTATAGGTTTTCCATTTGTAAGCGTCCCTGTTTTATCAAAAGCAATCGTGTCAATATTTCCTAATTCTTCAAGTGCTTTTCCACCTTTTATTAAAATACGCTCTTTAGCTGCACGACCTATTCCACTAAGAACTGTACTTGGTGTAGAAATCGCTAATGCACATGGACTTCCTGCCACTAAAACTCTCATCGCTCTATAAAAGCTATCTACCGGACTTTCTCCATTTATTAAAAAGACAAAACATAAAGCTAATACAAACAACAAAATTATTGGAACATAATATTTTTCTACTTTTTCTGTAAATTTTTGTGTTGGTGACTGTTTTGTTTCAGCTTCATTTATCATTTTTATTAATCTTGCTAAAGTTGAATCTTCCGACAGTCTTGCCACTTTAATCTCTAATAAACCTTCACCATTTATTGTTCCTGAAAAAACTTTATACTTATCTTCAATTTCTGTAAATTTTACTTTTTCCACAAAATTTTCCACATTTTTATTATTATACTCAATTTTTTCTACAGGAATACTTTCCCCTGTAATCGGTGCTTGATTTACACTACTCTCACCAAAAACAACTATTCCATCTACAGGTATTTTATCTCCTGCTTTAACAATTACTACATCTCCTATTCTCAATTTATCAACACTTATTTGTTTTATCTCATTATTAATTTTTACATTTGCTATTTTCGGAGTCAAATCTGTTATATTTTTTATTTGTTTTTTTGCTTTTTCCATCGCATAATGTTCTAGTCCATGTCCCAAACTAAATAAAAATAATAATAACACTGCTTCTGAATGTTTACCTAATAACACAGAACCAACTGCAGCTAAAATCATCAAAAAATCAATTTCAAAATTTACTCGTAACATTTCTTTTATCGCATCTTTTGTTGCAAAATATCCTCCAAAAAATAACGCAATATAGTAAATTAAATAGTAATAATTACTTTTTAATATCCACTCCATATAAAGTCCTGACATCAAAAATATAAAGCATAAAGCTACAAATAATAACTCTATTTTCTTTTCCATATCTTTAACCAAAATATTTGATTGTTTTATTTCTAATTCCATTTTTTATCTCCTTTATTTATTAATTTTTCCAATATTACTATATCATTAAAATGACAGTAAGTCCAGTAAAAATAATACTTTGAATGACTTAAAAATAATTAAAAAATAGTTTAG
>CALHVR010000096.1 GCA_938037005.1 uncultured Leptotrichiaceae bacterium
TATTATTTGTTCAGGAGTTCCTTCTGCAATTATTTGTCCTCCTCGAAAACCTCCTTCAGGTCCAACATCTATTATATAATCTGCTGTTTTTATTACATCAAGATTATGTTCAATTACTAAAACTGTATTACCTTTTTCTACTAACCTATTCAATACGGTCAATAATTTTCTAATATCCTCAAAATGTAGTCCTGTTGTAGGTTCATCTAAAATATATATCGTTTTTCCTCTTGATAATTTTGATAATTCTGTTGCAAGTTTTATTCTTTGAGCTTCACCTCCTGAAAGTGTAGTAGCAGGTTGCCCTAATTTTATATAATTCATCCCAACATCTATCAATGTTTGTAATTTTCTTTCTAATGAAGGTATTGTTTTAAAAAATTCATAAGCTTCTTCTACCGACATATCTAACACATCTGAAATACTTTTTCCTTTATAATGAACTTCCAAAGTTTCACGATTATATCTTTTACCTTTACATGTTTCACATTCAATATAAACATCTGGTAAAAAATTCATTTCAATTTTATTAATTCCCGCTCCACTACATACTTCACATCTTCCACCTTTGACATTAAATGAAAATCTTCCTTTCGTATATCCTTTTAATTTAGCATCCTTCGTTTGTGTAAATATATCACGAATGTCATCAAATATTTTTGTATATGTTGCTGTATTTGATCTTGGTGTCCTTCCAATCGGCGATTGATCAATATCTATAACTTTCTCTAAGTGTTCTAGACCTTCTAGTCCACCATTTTTTAGTGGATATAATTTCCCTTTGTTAAGTCTGTTATGTAGCTCTGGGAATAAAGTTTGATTTACTAAAGTTGATTTACCACTACCTGATACTCCTGTTACAACCGTCATAACCTCTAAAGGCACTCTCATCGTCACATTTTTAAGATTATTACCTTTAGCATTTTTTAAGATTAGCTCCTTATCCCATTTTCGTCTTTCTTTCGGAACTTCTATTCCAATTTCACCATTCAAATATTTAGCTGTTAATGATTTTTTATTTTTCATTACTTGCTTAGGCGTTCCTTCTGCAACAACATTGCCTCCATAAATTCCAGCTCCAGGCCCCATATCAATTAAATAATCAGCTTCACGCATTGTATCTTCATCATGTTCTACTACAATTAAACTATTTCCAATTTGCTTTAATTCTTTTAATGTTGCAAGTAATTTATCATTATCTCTTTGATGAAGTCCTATACTCGGCTCATCTAAAACATAAATTACACCCGTTAATCTACTCCCAATTTGAGTGGCAAGTCTTATTCGTTGCGATTCTCCTCCAGATAGTGTCTTTGTCATACGTGATAAAGTTAAATAATCTAATCCTACGTTTATCATAAAGGATAATCTTTCTTTTATTTCTTTCAATATTTCTGCAGCAATCATTGCTTGTTTTTCTGTTAATTTTATATTTTCATAAAAACTTAAAGCGTCAACAACACTCATTTCTGTTAAATCTATTATATTTTTATCATTTATAGTTATAGCAAGTACAACGTCTTTTAATCTTTTTCCATTGCATGTTTTACATGTTTTATCTATCATATATTTTGCTTCGTAATCTTCTTTTATTGCTTCAGAAAAGGATTCTTTATACTGTCTTTTTATACTATTTACAAGCCCTTCAAATACTCTATCTCCATTATAACTTATACTTTTTCTATCTATTTTAAATTTGAATTTCTTATCACTACCATAAAAAATTACATTCATTTCTTTTTTAGATAATTCTTTAATTGGCTTATTCATATCTATATTATGAGAATTACACATTGCTTCAAATAGCTTCCAACTCCAAGTTTCTTGATTTGTTGAACCTGGAAATACTAATCCGCCCTCATTTATACTTAAATTTTCATCAAATATAAGTCTATTTTCATCTACTTCAAGTGTTGAACCTAATCCATTACAATCTTCACAAGCTCCATAAGGGGCATTAAATGAAAATAACCTTGGAACAACATCAGGAAAAATCACATCTGGATGATTTGTACATGAAAAACTTTCACTATATTTTCTGTCTTCACCATTTATATTCGCGATTATTCTACCTTCTGCTAATTCAGTTGAATTTTCTATTGCTTCATTTAATCTACTTACAAATTCTTTATCTTCTTTTTTTACTACAATTCTATCAATTACAGCTTCAATATTATGTCTTTTATTTTTATCTAAATCAATAGTATCACTTAAATCTAAAATATCTCCATTTACTCTAACTCTTTGATAACCTCTTTTTTGTAAATTTAAAAGTAAATTTTTATGTGTTCCTTTTTTATCTATAACTATTGGTGCTAATACTATCAATCTATCTTTTTCACTCGTTGTTTCAAGAATATTATCTACAATTTCTTCAACTGACTGTCTTTCAACTTTTTGCCCACAAATCGGGCAATGAGCTTCTCCAATATGTGCCCATAAAAGCCTCATATAATCATATATTTCTGTCGTTGTTCCAACTGTAGATCTTGGATTTTTTGAAACACTTTTTTGTTCTATTGAAATCGCAGGTGATAACCCCTCAATACTATCTAATTCTGGTTTTTGCATTTGTCCTATAAACATTCTAGCATAAGCTGAAAGACTTTCTACATATCGCCTTTGTCCTTCTGAATATATTGTATCAAATGCAAGTGTAGATTTTCCACTTCCTGACACACCTGTTATTACAACAAATTGATTTTTCGGTATTTCAATATTTATATTCTTTAAATTATTTTCTCTAGCACCTAATATTTTTATTTTATTTTTCATATCATTTCCTTATTTGTATTTTTCTAAAATTTATATAAAACATTTTAATCAAATCATATTCAAATGGTGAATTAAAATCTCCATATTTAAAATCTATTAGTGATCTCAAATTAAAACCTGTCATTGTAGCCCTTATAGGTACATAAATTGTTTCTTTTACTCCATTAGCGTACAAAAGTGGATTTTCAAATATTACTTTTTGAGTAATTCCTTCAATTCCTGTATCTACTATCATTCCAATTCCATCTCTTAAATTTGAAGGCCCAAAAATAGGAGTAACTAAATATGTTACATAGCCAATACCGTATGTTCCTAATGTATCTCCCATTGTTTCTTTATCTCTTTTTATTCCTATTTTAGTAGCAACATCATTTATTCCGGCAATTCCAAATGTAGAATTTATAGCAAATCTACCTAAAGCATTTCCCGCTTTATCAAATTTGAATTGTAACACTGAATTTATAAAAGTTGATATTTCTCCAAAATTATTTGTGAAATTATTAATTCCTTCTCTTACAGGTTTTGGCACAACAACTGAATACACTCTTGAAGCTGGATATAAAATATTTTTATCTAATGTCATATTTAACGCGTAAACTCTTCTATTAAATGGTTCAAATCTATCGTTTATATTCATATCAAATATTTTATCTGAAATAATATAATCTTCATCTAATTGACCCATATTATTAGCAATTATAGTATATTTATCTTGTGTTATTTCTTTATTTTCAATATGATATGTACTTTCTAAATCTTTATTTTCTTCTTTTTCATCCACAAATTCAAAATATACTTCATCAGTTTCATTAAGATGTTCCCCCGTATTTGCGATAGAAAATTTACTAAGAATTATTCCCATGAAAAGAAATAATAACAATGTCCTTTTATTCATTATTTCGCTTCCTCCTCTAATTTATCTACCATTAATTTGGCTACATCTTTATGCCAAAGTATTCCCGTATGCCCACCAAACGGAATTAAAACTCTATTATTGAATGTTTCTTTTATATATTTTTTATCACTTTCTGTCAACAAAATATCGTCTTCTGATGTTATAAATACTATATCATTATTATTTTCTTTTATAAATTTTTCACTATTTTTTAGATCAAAATCTTTAACAAAATCATCAAAATTCAATTTTTTATATTTCTTTTTAATTGTTGGATATAAAATTTCTGTTGAATACTCTTCAAATGAAACTGAAAATCCTTCTAAAAATTCTTTAGTTACAGAATCAAATCTTTTATACTCTATTTTGTCCGATAATCTTTTTACATTGTTTTTTCCGTTGAATACTTCTCCTGCAAAAGTCATATTAGCTGAATAAAATCTAAATAAAAATCCTGTCAATATTTCAAAATCTTTTTCTGTCATTTTTAAACTTAATAGACTATTCATTATATTTGACACATTAATATCGTTTAAATGAATATCTTTATTATTTATAATCTCCTTAAATTTTGTATCAAAATATTTTTCAAGACTCTTTGCATCATAAATTCCATTTTGCACTAAAAATTCATCTAAAATTTTGGTAGCAGTAAAAATACTTACAGGACTATTTAATATTAACGATTTATCTATATTTAACTTATGTTCTTTCTTATCAATTTCATGTATCAAAATTGACTGAAATCCACCTAAACTATACCCTCCTACATAAGTTTTTGATATTTTCATCTTATCATTTTTTTTTGCTTTATTTATTGATTTTTCCATTATTTCATACAAATCTTCTGCCTCATCTTTTATATATCCAGCATAATTATTTTTACTTTGACTAACAATATACGGCATCGTTGTCGGAGAACTAAATGCTATAACATTATAACCTCTATCATAAAAAACATTTGCCATATACATACTAAGTCCACTATCATATGTTGACCCGGTACCAGATATTATTATCATTAATGGAGCTTCCTTTTTTTGCACCCATACACCATAATCATATTTTGACCAATCTTTTAATATTTCCGGAATTTTTTTGTTACTTTTTATTGTTCTAACTAATGGTGCTTTTACTTTTTTAAAATTATACCATTGACTACTTGGAGTTCCTACAACAGTTGCTACTATTGCACTATTCTTATACGGATAATCTTTCCCTATTTTTGTTACATCTACATTCTCACCAAAAGTTAATACCGAAACTAATAATAATCCTATTATTATTTTGTTCATTATTCTTTTACATTCCTCTCATTCTATTTTTAATTTAAGTTTTATATTTTAAACATCTACACTAATTAATCTTGATTCTCCTATTTCTTTATTCATTGTAACTCCATAAAGTCTGTGAGAACCTTTCATCGTTTCTTTATTATGTGTTATTAAAATAAATTGAGATTTTTCTATAAATTTATTCAATAACTCTACAATTTTTTTAGTATTAACTTCATCTAGTGCTGCTTCAATTTCATCAAAAAATGTAAATGGACTAGGTTTAAACATAAATATTGCCATTATAAACGACACTGCCAACATTGACTTTTCTCCCCCTGATAATAACATCAAAGTTTGTTCCGGTTTATTCTTATATTTAACGCTCAATTCCAGTCCCGTTTCAAGTATATTCTCAGGATTTGTTAATTTTATTATTCCTTTCGCTTCATTCAGTATCTTTTTACACATATATTCAAAGTTTTTATTTATTTCTTCAAAAGCATGAGAAAATTTACTTGATATTTCAAATTCTATATCTTTAATTAATGAAAATAATAATTCTCTACTATGAAGCAAATCTCTTTTTTGATCTACCATTTCAATATAACGATTATTTTCTTGATTGAGGGTGTTTTCATATTCATCTATTGCTGATAAGTTTACAGACCCTATATCTGTTCTACTTTTTTCATTCATTGATAATTTTCGTCTAATTGATTGAAGTTCCACTTCATCTTCTATTTTTTTATATTCCAAATTTTCTTTAATTTTTTCAATATTTATTTCTTCAAGTTCTAAATTATAATATTTTATATCATTATCATTTTTAGTTATTTTTTCTATTATTTTTTCGTTTTCTA
>CALHVR010000097.1 GCA_938037005.1 uncultured Leptotrichiaceae bacterium
GAAAAAAAAGGGTCTAAGAAAAACTGAGGTAAGAGCGATAATTGTCGGTATCCCTAATGTAGGGAAATCAAGATTTATAAATAAATATGTAAATAAAAATAAAGCAAGAGTTGGAAACACTCCCGGATTTACTAGAGGAAAACAGTGGATAAAAATTGATGATAAAGTTGAATTATTAGATACGCCTGGAGTTTTGTGGCCAAAATTTGAGGATGAAAATGTAGCGTATAACTTAGCAATAACTGGATCTATAAAAGATAATGTTTTACCGTTAGAGCAAGTTGTAATTAAATTTTTAGAGAAATTGAAAAAATTAGGAAAAATAGAAAATTTATTTAATGCATATCAACTTGAAGAATATACTACATTAGATGAAATTTTAAAATTAGAAAATTATAAAATATTTCAAATTTTAGAAAAAAGACTTGGAATTTCAAAAAGTGACGAACATAATTATGATGTTATAGCGAGAAGAGTTTTAAAAGATTATAGAAGTGGAAAATTTGGTAAATTTTTCTTAGAATTACCGGAAGATTTTGAAATAAAAAATAGTGAGGAAAAGGAGGAAAAATGAGAATAGGAATTTTTACAGATACATATAGACCTCAAGTGAATGGAGTTGTAAGCTCTATTACAACACTAGAAAAGGAACTTAGAAAATTAGGTCATAAAGTATACATTATAACAACTACAGATCCCGATGTTACAGGTGTTGAGCCAAATGTCTTAAGAATACCGAGTATTGAATTTAAGCCTGCTCCACAATACAGATTAGGACTTGTATATTCATCAAAAATAATAAAAAAAATAGAAAAATTAAATTTAGATATAATGCATTCACATACAGAATGGGGAGTTGGGACTTTTGCAAGATTTGCAGCCTCAAAATTGGAAATACCGCTAGTTCATACTTACCATACTTTATATGAATATTATACACATTACATTTTTAAAGGACATATGATAAATCAAGCAAAAAAAATAGCAGCTGTAATAAGTAAATATTATTGTGAAAAATGTGATGCTTTAATTGTTCCAACAAGAAAAGTGGAAGATATTTTATATTCATATGATGTAGATAAAACTATGAATATTATTCCAACAGGTCTTTATGTAGATAAATTTTACAGAGAAAATTATACTGATGAAGATCGAAAATTTATTAAAGAAAGTTACGGAATAACAGATAACGACTTTTTATGCGTATACATTGGAAGAGTGGCAAAAGAAAAAAGTATTGATGTTTTAATTGATATGTTTGCTAAAATTGATAACCCTAATTATAAATTTATGATAGTTGGAAAAAGTTACGGCTCTATCGGTGATAAGTTAAAAGAACAAGCTAAAAATTTAGGAATAGAAGATAGAGTAATATTTGTGGGGGAAATTCCACATGACAATGTTGCAATTTATTATCAAATAGGAGATGTATTTTTAAATGCAAGTATTTCTGAAACACAAGGACTTACATTTGTGGAAGCTATGGTTGCTAAAGTTCCGGTAAATGCTAGATTTGATAAAAATTTAGAAGATTTATTGGTAAAAAATGATGCTGGTTTAGTTTATAGGAATGAAGAAGAATTTATTGAAAATATAAAAAAATTAAAAGAAGATAAAGAATTTAAAGAAAAAATAATTGCAAACGCTTTTGAAGTTTCAAAAGAATACACAGCAGAAAAATTTGGAGAAAAAGTAGAAGCGTTATACAAAAAAACAATAAAGGAGTACAATAAAGATGAAAGTTTTACTATTTTCAGAGGGGAAAAATACTTTCAGCAGATCAGGCGTTGGGCAAGCACTAAATCATCAAAAAGAAGCCCTTGGAGCAAATAATGTTGAATTTACTTTAGATGAAAATGATAGCTATGATTTAGTTCACATAAATACGATAGGCTTGAAGTCTTGGAATGTTTTGAAAAAGGCTAAAAAAGCTGGGAAACCTGTTATTTATCATACTCATACTACTTATGAAGATTTTAAAGGAAGTGTAAAATTTAGTAATGAACTTGCACCGATTATAAGATTTTGGGCTAAAAAACTTTATAATGCAGCCGATTATTTAATTTCGCCAACAGAATATACTAAAAATCTTATTGAAACAAAATATTTACTAAACAAAAAAGAAGTCCGAGTTATTTCAAATGGCGTAAATACAGATAAATTTTGTAAAAATGAAGAATTAAAAAATAAATTTTTAGCAGAATATAAAATCAATAAGCCTTTAATCATTACAGCTGGACTGCCTTTTGAACGAAAAGGAATTAAAGATTTTGTTGAAATTGTAAAAAAATGTAAAGACTATCAATTTATGTGGTTTGGATCTTCAAGCATAAAACCTATGTTACCAAAAAAAATTCAAAATATAATGAATAATCCTCCAGAAAATTTAATTTTCCCAGGTTATATTGAAAAAGATTTACTAATTGGAGCTTTCAGTGCTGCAAAAGCATTTTTATTTATGACTTATGAAGAAAATGAGGGAATTGTAGTACTTGAATCTCTTTCAGCAAAACTACCGTTAATTGTGAGAGACATTCCAGTTTACGAAAATTGGCTTGAAAACAATAAAAACTGCTTTAAAGCAAAAAATAATGAAGAATTTTATAATAAAATTTTAGACATAGTAGAAAATAAAGTAACTAATTTAGACAAAATTATTGAAAATGCTTATAGTATAGCTAAAGAAAGAGATTTAAAAGAAATTGGTAAAAAATACAAAGAATATTATGAGTATGTTTTAAAAAATTATAATAAATAGAATAAAAATAACTTGAATATATTATATTTGAGTTATTTTTATTTCAAATTATAAAAAAATAAAATAAGGAGAAAATTATGACAGAAAAAATAAAAGAATTAGCTGAAAAACATAAAAAAGAAATAATAGAGTTAAGAGAATATTTACATCAATATCCGGAGCTTGATTTAGATTTATTTAATACACAAAAAACTATAAAAGAGAAACTGGATAAACTAGGAATTGAATATAAAGAAATGGCTAAAACAGGGATAGCTGCTATAATTAGAGGAGAAAAAGGAAATGTAAATGATATAAATCGTAAAACTATTTTACTTCGAGGAGATATGGATGCTCTACCAGTTAAAGAGGAAGCAGATGTACCTTTTAAGTCTAAAATAGAAGGAAAAATGCATGCTTGTGGGCATGATGGACATACAGCTGGGTTGTTCGGTGCTTTACTTATAATTAACGATTTAAAAGAAGAATTGGAAGGAAATGTCAAATTTGCTTTTCAACCAGGAGAAGAACGAAGTGGTGGAGCTGAAAAAATGATAGAGGAAGGAATTTTAGAAAATCCTAAAGTTGATATGGCTTTTGGGCTTCATCTTTGGGGAACTATGGAAGAAAAAAAAGGAACAACTATAGTTGGGCCTATGATGGCATCACCTGATGAATTTACAATAAAAATAATAGGTAAAGGCGGACACGCTTCTGCACCAGAATATTGTGTTGACCCCGTTGTTATCGCAGCCCAAGTTGTGTTAGGACTTCAAACTATAAAAAGTAGATTGATTAGTACTTTCAAGCCTCTAGTTTTAACATGTTCAATCATTGAAGCTGGTACTGCATTTAATGTCATTCCTAGCGATGTTACCATAAAAGGAACTGTGCGTACACTTGATAAAGACTTACGAACTGAAATTCCTAAAATGATGGAACAAATAATTTCAGGAATTACTACAGCGTATGATGCAAAATATGAATTCATTTATGATAAATACTATCCTATTTTAATAAACAATGAAAATGCAACAAATATTATGAGAAATTCATTAAAAAAAATAATGGGTAAAGACAACTATATTGAAATGGAAAATCCTATAATGGGAGGAGAAGACTTCGCTTATTTTGCACAAAAAGTACCTTCCGCTTTTGCTTTTGTAGGCGTTGTGCCAAACGGAGAAGAGGCTTATCCAAATCATCATCCTAAATTTAATTTTAATAGTGAAATAGCAGTTGAAAATGCAAAAATTTTAACACAAACAGTATTTGAAGCTATAGAAAATTATAAAAAATAAGTTTATTTTATTTCTACAATTTTAAAAGACATTCAAAATATAAATTACACTATCATTTATATTTGAATGTCTATTTTTATAACAAAACTTTTTTAAATAGGTAAAACAAAAAAAGAATACCTTAAGGTATTCTTTTTTCTATTTAAAACTATTTTTCTAATGATACTTTTAATCCTGTTTTTAATTCTTTTCCATTATTTTTGTATGCATTATCTGTTGGTTTAGTAATTTTTGTATCTACTAAGTTGTATGAAACATAAGGTTTAATTACAACTTTACCTACTGCAGTTTCAACTTCTTTTTTGTAGTTAGCATTTAATTCTACTTTAAATCCATTATCGTAAGTATTAGAACCTATAACTTTTGATAATTCATCACTAACTTTTACTGATCCAGTAAATCCTACGAAATCAGGTGTAGTATATGTAACTGATGGTTCAAGAGTTACTTTATACATTGAATCTTTAACTGCATTATTAGCTGCATCTGTTAATTTAGAAGCTAAATGTCTATATTTATTGTTTAATGATACTGAATATTCTACTTTACCGTATTTACCTTCAGCTAATGTATTTCCGTATGATAAGTTCAAGTCAACTCCCCATACTTTATGTTTTTCAGCATTTACTAATGCGATATCAGAATTTTTTGTGTCGTGCATACTATAAAGTACTTTTGGTTCTACACTTACTCCAACTACTTTAAATGATGGTTGGAAATAGAATGTATTAGTGTATGTATTTGTAGGAACTGCAGGAGAAGCTACAGTTGGTCTTTCTATTTTCCCTTCATATCCTACTTTTAATGTTGTATCTAAATTTCCTAATTTAACATTTTTTCTTAATGCTAATTTTGGTTCAACTTCTAAGTTTGCTCTTCCTGTAGGAGTTGCAGTACTTCTATTAAATGTATCTGCATGTCCTAATGAGAAGTCAGCTTCTAATCCAGCTTCATCACTTAACACAACAGTTCCTGCTACTGTTTTTATAAATTTAAGTTTACTTCTCGCTCCTGTTTTAACAGCACTAGTTGCATGAGCATCAAATTGATTTACTCCTTGTACATCTAAGCTTAATGATTTTACAAAATCTTGGTCAGCTAATGAAACAGATGACACTGCAACTGTTAAAGCTAATAATCCTAACGTTTTTTTCATAATCTTTTCCTCCTAAAATTTTACGTTTAATATTTTAACAATCTCAAGTGGATTATAACATATTATTTTTTTTTTGTAAAGTATTTTTTTTATTCTCTCATTTTTCTTTAATTTTTTTATGCTTTACTTGATATTTCAATATAAAATAATATTAATCTATAATTCCAACTCACTGTATTATACCTCATTTTTATTTTTTTTGCAAATATTTTTTATTTTTTTTGCAAATATTTTTTATTTTTTTTGCAAATATTTTTTATTTTAATTCTCCCCAATTTTTATTATACTCTCCATTCGCTTTCAATTTTACATTTTCCAATGTAAGACTATTTTCCATAATATTTTTAATTTCTGCCATATATCTTTCAATCGCTTCATCTTTCACTTCAAATATTAATTCGTCATGTACTTGAAGTAATATCTTTATGTCGTCATTATTTTTAAATTTATTAAATAATTCAATCATTACCATTTTAATAATATTTGCTGCCGTACCTTGAACAACAGTATTTACTGCCATTCTATTTGCTTGATTTTTAACATTTTTATTACTAGAATTTATTCCACTTATATATCTTCGTGTCCCGTACAAGGTTTCAACAAAGCCATTAAGTTGTGCTTCTTCCAATATATTATCTAAAAATTGTTTCACTTTTGGATATTGTTCAAAATACGCTTTTATATATTGACTTGCATCCGATAACGGAATTTTCAACTCTTTTGACAATCCAAATGATGTTTTTCCATACAAAATACTGAAATTTATTACTTTTGCTACACTTCTCTCAAACTTACTAACTTCTTCTTCCTCCATTTTATAAAAAATTCGTCTTGCCGTTAAATCGTGTAAATCTCTATCTTTTTGATATGCTAATATTAAATTTTCATCTTTTGAAAGTTCTGCCAATACTCTCAACTCAATTTGCGAATAGTCAAATGAAATTAAACTCCAACCGTTTTCAGCAACAAACCCATTTCTTATTTTTGTCCCTTCTTCTGTTCTTGTTGGAATATTTTGTACATTTGGATTTGAAGACGAAAGTCTACCTGTTGCAGTTCCATTTTGATTAAATGTCGTATGAATTCTACTGTTTTCATCTGCCAATTTTGGTAACGGATCTACATAAGTTGACAATAATTTCGTGTATCCTCTATATTCTAATAACTTTTCAGCTATCTCTATCCCTCTTTCAGCCAATGTTTCCAACACTTCCACATCTGTTGAATATCCAGTTTTTGTTTTTTTCACCGGCTCAATCATCATTTTTTCAAATAAAATTTCTGATAATTGTTTTGGTGACCCTATATTAAATTTTTCTCCCGATAACTCATATATTTTCTCTTCTAATTCCAATATATTTTTTTCTAATTCTTTTCCGTAAATTTCAAAATATTTTTTATCAATTTTTATACCATTTTTTTCCATTTCAGCTAAAACTGGTACAAGTTTTATTTCTAAATCATTATATACATCATACAGTCCTTCGTTTTCAAGTCTTTCTTTTAGTATGCTTTTTAATTCATATAACAAACTTGATCTTTTAGCAATAAATTCTTTTTTTTCATTATCTTCTATTGTTTCAATTTTTCTTTTTTTAAATTGATCTTCAAACTTTTCTATATTTTCTCCTAATTCAGAAAAAATAATATTTTCTAAATCTTGAGAACTTTCTGTCCCAAGCACATACCACGCAAGCATTACATCAAAATATTTTGTTAATTTATTATTATTTTTCAACAATTCTTTTATATTATAACCTACTATTTCTTTATTCATTAAACTTTCATATATTTTATTTATATTTTCTCCATTTTTTAAATAAATATAAGTTGCTTTTTTTTCACTTACAGCTATACCAAAATCATTTTCAAAATAACCAATTTTATCATTAATTTCCACTATTTTTTGTACAAATTCATCTATATTTAAAGTTTCTATTTTTTCATCAACTTTTTCTATTTTAATTTTTTTTAATTCTTCGTTTATGTTAGCAAATAATGAAATTTGTCCTTCGTTATTATCATTTTTAGTATTTGTACTTGATAATTTACCTAATTTTTTCATTTCATTTTCTATATTTGAACTAAACTTTTTAAACTCCATTTTTTTATAAATTTCAAGTAATAATTCTAAATTTTTAGTTTCTACTTTTAATTTATCTTTATCATATTCAACTTCAACATCTTTGTAAACTGTTGCTAATTTTCTACTTAAAAAAGCATTTTCTCTATCTTTTATAAGTTTTTCTTTCATTTTACCTTTTATTTCATCAATATTTTCATAAAGTGTTTCAAGATCCCCGTATTCTGTTATAAGTTTTACTCCCGTTTTAGGTCCTATCCCTGCAACTCCCGGTATTCCGTCTGAGGCATCTCCCATAAGACCAAATAAATCAGGTATTTTATCTGGCGTAACTCCTAAATTTTCAATGACATCAGCTTCATTTCTTACATATTTAAACATTGATTTTTTATCGCCCTTACCTAATAATGCGATATTTATTTTGCCGTTCACTAACTGCGATAAATCTTTATCACCTGTAACGATATAAACTTCTATTTCTTCGTCTTTATCTTTTGAAAACTTTGTGGCTAATGTAGAAATAACATCATCAGCTTCATATCCCATAACTTTATACTTTGGAATTTTATATCCATCTAAAACATCCATAATACTATCAATTTGTTCAACTAAATCTTCAGGCATACTTTCTCTGTGTGCTTTGTAAGATTCTAGTTCTTCTGACCTTTTTAGCTCGTTTCTTTTAACATCAAGGCATGCCACTAAATAGTCCGGCTCTAATTCCTTTATTAGACCTTCTATCGTATTTACAAAACCGTAAGTTGCCCCGGTTGGCATTCCTTTACTATTTCTCATATTCATTAAAGCAAAATGCGAACGATAAATCATTGCACTCGTATCTAATATTACTGCTCTTTTCATTTTATCTCTTCCTATCTTTTTTATTTTACATTTTATTATATCATAATATTTTATAATTCTTAAATAAAATTTATTGTTAGTTGCTATTGACAAGTTATAATTTATGTTGTATAGTTAAATTGTAAACTTATACAAAGACAATTTATTTTTATTAATATTGGA
>CALHVR010000098.1 GCA_938037005.1 uncultured Leptotrichiaceae bacterium
TGTTGATGATTTTTTACAAGATGTTTGATTCCCCAAACAGGCGTGCAATTATATTTAGTAGGCAGTACACTTACTTTATTTTCATCATAGGAATAGAGATTAACTAATGATGTATCAATACCGTACCTCATATTAAAATATGAATTTTTGTTTAACTGATATTGAACATACTCTTTATAATTTAAAAAAGCTTTTTATTTTATTAATCCATTTTTCGAATATATTTTCTTTATGTACAATTATTTTATTTACTTTTTCATTAAATGTTTTCAAATAATCTGTATTGGAATTTTTCATCATTTCACTAGAAATTATACCATGTTTCATATTTAAAATTTCTTTTGGACTTATTTCTGTAGATAATTTTTTATATTCTTTCATATTTTTAGAAAATTTAACACATTCTGCTTTTAGCTGACTTTGCATAAATTCATTATTTATTTGTTCAGTAATTTTTTCCATCACTCTATAATTACAATCTACATCCTTTTTACTTTCTCCACTTTTTTCTATTTCTCCCTTTGCTATTCCAACTTTATTTTGTCCTGCATCATCTATACTTATTGTCCCACCATAAACACATTTTATTGTTGCAATATCTAGTAAAGCTGGTTTACCTCTCACTTCAACATCAGTATGTTTTTCCCATAATGCTGCAAGTTCTGGCTTACAATATTTTATCGCTTTACACATTTTAAAAGGTTGTATATTTTTATCTGCAATATTTAATTGTGCTCCACCTTCAAGTGTTACTCCATTCTCACTTGCAATTATTTTACTTATATCCATTCCTAAAGTACATCTTAGAATACATTTGTCATTGACATACATCGTTTTATCAGGAGTAATTGTATTTTCAATAGTATAAAAATCTATATAAAAGCTATAAATATTCATAGCATCTATATTTGCAACATAATTTCTTAAATCTTTTTGATTTTTAAATAAACTTTGTATAATTTCTTTATCTTTTATTTTCTCACTTTCATCTCTATATTTATCATATACTTCTACAATATATTTTTCTATTTTTCTAATATTTTCTACTTTTATTGGTGATTTTGATTCTACCCAACTTTTAAACATTGTAGTTATTCGTGCTTCATTTCCTAATTTACTTAATCTATTAAACATATTGTCCGGATCTTTTGAGGGAATTATAAGTCCTTTATAATTTTTTATGTACCAAAGTATATAATTTCTTACAATATTACTATCTCTATATTTATGATTATCATAAAATTTTATTTCATTCTCTGCTTTAAATCCAGTTTGAACTTTTAAAAACTCTATAAAAATATTATCTAAAAGTCTCCTAATTATTGGATATTTATAAATCCCATATTCATCTTTTTCATACGCTTTTTTATATTCTTCGCTTCCGCCTATTTCTTTTATCAATTTAAATGCAGATGTTTGAGCAATTTTATCAATTTCTACTTTTTCTATTTTTATTTTAATTTCATCAATATCTTTTATTCCTTTAAGATATTTATTATATTTTTCTGGCAATTCATTTTTTTCTACTTTTACTTCATTATTTTGATTTGTTTCTAATGCATTCTCTACATTTTTTACTAAATA
>CALHVR010000099.1 GCA_938037005.1 uncultured Leptotrichiaceae bacterium
TTTATCCCTTTTTTATCTCTAACTATAATATCTTTTTCTTTCATCTCTTCATAAAATTCATTTATAGTAGTTATTATTTGTAAATTATTTTCATTAAAATAATAAATTTCAGGATTATAGATAAATTTATTCGTAATTGCATATATTTCATTATTAATTATAGCTGTTACAAATTTTATTACATCTTTTATATAATAAGTTTTTCCAACTCCTACCTTTAATCGAAAAATATATTCCGGATCAAAATTTTCTCTTTCATAATCATAGCCATAACGATAATCACTATATCCTATTTCATCTATTTCCAATTCTAAAAATAATTCAGCTTTATCGTTTGTAGTTTCAATTCTGTTTAAAAGTTTATTTTTATTGTTTTTAAAATCATCTTTAATTAATTCAATTTTACTTTTTATATTAATTTGTTTTTCAGTATTTTCAAATTGAATACTATTTTTTTCTATATTTTCTATTATTTTTTCTTTATTCTTATTTGATTTTTTCTCTTTTTTAGTATTAACTTCTCTTGTCGTTATTATTTTTTTCTCTTTTACCTTTGATTCTATTTTTTCAAATTTCTCATCAAATAACATTAATATTTCATCTGTTCCTAAAACATCAATAACATTTTTAACAAGATCAGCTTCCATTCCTAGAGCTACAACGTGACGACATACATTTTTTCTATTTTTATAATCTAAACAATCACAATCTCCTTCAATATATTCTCCATTTTTTTGTTCCACTATTATTGAAGTTTTTACTATCGTTTTGCCTTCTTTATATTCACCTTCAATTGTCAAAAAATCTCCATCAGATAACAATGTTCTTAATCTAACATCTTCTCTTTCAAAAAATTTTTTTCCTCTGTCATAAATAATTTTTCCTACCTTTTTTTTGAGTTCTGTTGTTATTTTTTTCATTACTTAATTTAACACTTTATCCCTTTCTCCATTATTACCCCATGTTCACCTGAACCATAATAATTTTTTCTTATAAATATTTTCAAAAATCCACTTTTTTCATACAATTTCAATGCTTTAACATTTTTTTCATTTACTTCTAAAAGTATTCTAGTTTTTCCATTTTGTCTACTTTTATACTTTTTTTCTTCAAATAATTTTTCAATACTTTTTGTCAATAGCTGTTCTCCCAATCCTTTTCCATGCTCCGTAGCTTCTATCGCTATTTCAAATAAATCTATTGCATCAAAAGTATCGTAATAAATTATGTATCCCTTTATTTTTTCATCTTTTATTATAAAAATTTCATAATTATTATTTTTAAATATATCTAAAAAATATTTTTCATCAACCTTATTTGAAAAATTATTATTATGTATAGTTAGGAAAATCTCTAACAATAATTTTTTGCTAGAGATCTCCGTTTTTTCTTTATTTAATTTTAATATTTCATATTCTTTCATTATAATATTCCAATTCTATTAAATGGCCACCATCTTAATAATAATTGCCCTTTTATTCTACTTTTTGCCACATATCCAAAATATCTTGAATCGTAACTGTTTTCTGTATTATCACCCATCGCCATATAGTAATCATCAGTTAAAGTTATTTTTTCTCCATTTAATAATTTCATAAATGTTGCATCATCATATTTAAAATCTAATATTGGTAAAACTAATTCATTTCTTCCTTCAACTCTTAATGTGAATGTATAATAAAATTCTTTAGTTGGATCATCTTTAACATAACCATCATCTATTCCAATTATATTTTTAAAATTTTGTTTTGTTCCTATTTTCTCTAAAAATTGTTCAGGCGATAATTCTTCATATTGTCCATTATAATAAGCCTCAAAATCTCCTGCTGAAATTACTTTTCCATCCGATGTTTTCCCTACTAATTTTGGAAGCATTATTATTTTATTAATTGAAACTTTATCTCCTTTTTTAGGAACATAAATTTTATTATTATAAAAAATTCCTTCTGTTGCATATGAACGATTTAAAATTGCTTGTTCTTTATCATTTTCCTGCATTTTACCATTTACTATTTGCAATGTAGTTCCCGGTGCTCCTGTTATTCTTTTAGTATACATCACTTGATTATCTTTCGGTTCTTTAAATGCTATAATTTCTCCCACTTTCGGTGATACAAATTTATATTTTGCCATATTTGCAAATACCCTATCTTTAACCATTATTATAGGTTCCATTGAACCTGATGGAATTACATAATTTCCAATATAAAAATTTTGAATAACTCCAACAATCACTATCGCTAAAACCGTTGTTGTAATTCTTGCTAAAGCTATACCTATTGTACTTCTTTTTCTTCTTTCTATTTCCACAGTTTCTTCTGTTATTTTATTTGGATTTAATTTATTTTTATCTTTTCTAGCTTCTTGTTTTAAAAAATCAACAGATAACTCTTGTTTTGTTTCTTTTCTTGAGAAATATATTATAGCTGAAGAAAATACCATATTTATAACTAAATATATATAAAAAACTAAATCTAAAATATTAAACATTAAACGTCCTAAAAATAACATTACCAAATTTGTTAAAAGTATATATTCATGCTCTTTTTTTAAAATATAAAAAACAAGATTTACAATAAAAATACCATAAATACCAATTAATTTCATTTGAATATATCTGTCTGGTGTTTTATCTACTAAAAAGAAAAATATTACCGTTACAATTAATGCAATTAATGTCAACACTTTCGCAATTATGTTATCTTTTTCTGTTCCCTCCAATGATATTTTTTGTAATACTCTATCTTCAAATTTTTTTGTTAATTCTATTACTGTCTTTTCTTTTATAAAAAAATATCCTAAGAAAAATGTTGCAATTATATAAAAAATCCCCCATAATATCATAATAAAACCATTCCTTTCAATTTACTTTTTTTTAATATTCCACCTTATCTTTAATAAAGAAAAAAACTAGCACCACACGATGCTAGCTTATTTGTGCTACTTTCTAATTTCTTTAATTCTAGCAGCTTTTCCTGATAAGTTTCTTAAGTAATATAATCTTGCTCTTCTTACTTTACCAATTCTCTTAACTTCTATTTTTTCAATCATTGGTGAATTTATAGGCATAATTCTTTCTACACCTACTCCAGAAGATACTTTTCTTACAGTGAAGTTTTTAGCTATACTACCACCTGATACTCTAATAACAACTCCTTCAAAAACCTGTATTCTTTCTTTATTTCCTTCTTTTACTTTGTAGTGAACAGCTACTGTGTCCCCAGCTTTAAAACTTGGTACGTCTGATTTAACGTATTCTTTTTCTACTAATTCAATTAATTTCTCTTTCAAGAAATTCACATCCTTCCTTCATAAATATTCGTATCAATAAAAAAATGACAGCGGAATATCCGTATTCAACTAATATTGTATATAAAAATAAGATAAAAGTCAAGGGATTAAATTAAAATATTTACAATTTTTTACTATTATGATATACTAGATTTAAAATAAATTAAATCCATACAAAGTTCAAAGTCAAAAAGTGTAGAATTTTCATCTAATTTAGATAAAGCCTCATAATAGATAGTACCTTTTAAGGCCTCGGTGAAAGATTTGAAATCAGTTGTTTCACAAACAGTATCAAAATCTACTTTTGAATACTTGTCAAAGTAAGGTTTAAAAATAACATCAATAGAAGAAACCGGCTTATGTGCTATAACATCTCTAAGCATTCTTTTTAGCATAGTAACTTCGAAATGTATAAAATAAAGTTTTAAAAAACTTCTATAGCTACCATTTACAAATTTGTATAATTGACCGTAATCTGCTAAGAGTTTTACATAAAGTATTCTTTCAAGATCTCGTCTTTTTAGATTATCTATATCTAAGTTTGAAAAGATAGAGTGATAAGACTTAAATTCATCAAGTTTATGAATTACCTCATTTACACTTTCAGAGTTAGCTAAGGATAAAAAATTTTCTTTTTTTAAATAATGTTTAATAAAGTAA
>CALHVR010000100.1 GCA_938037005.1 uncultured Leptotrichiaceae bacterium
ACACAAGTTTGACACAACCACGGCGCAAAATTACATATAAATATTTTATTTCTCATACCACACCTGTCTTTTTTGTAAAAAATTAGCTTATAAAACATGGTTTGCCACTATTTTGTTGCTAAAAAACAATTCAAATATGTGCACAGAATAGCAAAACACACATAACAAGACTTTATCTCCAGCCTCTATTGTCTTATCAATTCCTTTAAATAACTGCTCTACATTTTCAGCAGTATCTTTTTGCATTTTATCAGTTTTTTCTAAAGTTTCTACATACTCTTTTACATTTTTCCTTTGAATATTTAAAGAAACTTTATTATCTTTTATCGTTGATTCTGCTCTCAATAATTCAGGCCCTTGTATCTCTCCAAAATTACCTTCTACACCACCTCTAGCTTCAATTACATTGTATTCTTGAGGTCTTTCAGAAAAATAATCTCCATTTTTAAATGCAACAATACTCGCTCTATCTAACTCTGTCTTCCCATCTACAATTAGTGTACTCCCTAAAGTGGCAACTGTTTCAGAATTATTTGTTGCTATATAATTTCCTGTTATTCTCGCTTTCCCACTTTCCACTTTTAAAATACCATCATTTTTAACAGTTTTCTTATCATATTCATTTCCTACAACAGCTTTATCTCCTAAAACTAACATTCCTTTTTCTTTAACTATTCCATCTTCTACTTTTTTTGTAATAGCAATATTTGAAATAACTGATTTTTTAATTTCTAAAACTCCATTTTTTACTAAAGTTTCCCCCATATATTTATTATTTCCTGCTAAAACTAATGTCCCTTTACCACTTTTTTCTAAACCCCCATCTCCACTTATATCGTTACTAAAAATATATCGTCCTTCATCTGTAATATTTGCATTAAATTTACCTTTTAATCCTGCATTAGACCTTCCTTCTCCTACAAGTAGAATACTATCAAATTTTGCTGGTCCATTTAACGCTTTCATTTCATTCAAATATCCCCAACCAAATTTTGAATCTACTCCTGGTGCTCCCATATCATCTGCTGTTGTTAATATTGTTTGTTGTATTTCATGTCCTGTCATCCACGGATATTTCTCTTTTATTTTTGCTGATGTTGCTGTTACTCTTGGAGCTGCGAATGAAGATCCATAACCATAACATTTATTTTTATAACAATAACTTCCATTTGCTGCAATAGCCCAGTATTTTGAATTTCCTGCCCACGCTAAGTGTGGATTATATTCTGTTCTGTCTTCTCTTACACCAACTACTGCAATCCATCCTTTATGTAAATCAGGTATAAATTTAGGTAATCCTGCTTCCACTGAAGTTTCTACCCAAGTTCTACCATTAGTTGTATTTCCAGCTGCCCATACAAATAAAGAACCTTCTTTTACAGAATCTGTATAAAATTTTAAAAACTCATCTACTCTTCTTTCATTTTCTGTATCTAAAATATAATTTTCTTTTACCGTTCGCATATATGCTTTTAATGCTTGTTTATATTTCCCATTTTTATATTCTTCCAATTCATTTCCACTCGCATTTCCAAATGATTGATTATAAATTCTCACCCCTGCTTTTTGCATTCTCTTATAATTTTCTATATCTATTGAAATTCCACTTCCATCTTTTATACTCATTGCATAAAGTTCTGCTTCATTTGCTCCTTTAAGGTTTTTACCACCAATAATTGTTCCAACTATTAGTCCGTGATTATCTTTCCAATCATCATTTTTATCAACATTTTCTATATATCTATTTCCATTGTCATATGCGTGAAGTCTATCTCCAAATTCCTCATTTTTTATATCATTATAATATCTTTCATTCCCTCCAAATTCACTTGTTTTTTTATTATCTGATAAAAAATCTATATCTACAATTCCAATTTTTACATTTTTTCCTTTATATTCCTCTGATTGTTTATCTTTATTAAATTTTGTACCATATATATTTTTTCTATATTCTAAATTTTTCCCTAAATTAGCACTTCTTTCTTTTATCGGAAGCGTCGCTCCTCCACCACAGCTTATAATGAATGATAATACTCCCATAATTAAAATACTTTTTTTATATCTTTTTTTCTTTAGCATTTAATTTTATCTCCTATTTTTAATCTTGCATAGTATATCAATTATGTTTTTTATTATCTACTCCATTTTTTAATAGCCCATTTTTAAAAAATATATAAAAAAGTAAGTTTTAGAAAACTTACTTTTAATAATATTTTACTATTGATACTCTTTAAATTTACTTGGTAATAAACCATAGTATTTTTTAAATACTTTACTAAATTTACTCGGATTCTCATATCCTACTTCATACGCAATTTCCAAAATACTCAAATTCCCTTCATTTAACAATTCTTTTGCATAGTGCATTTTTTGTTTTACAATATATTCAGATATTGATATTTTTTCAATATCTTTAAACATTTTTTGTACTTGATAATTACTAAGTTTTACAATATTACAAATTTCTTTAATTGTTGGAATACTTGCAAAATCTGAATCTTTTATAATTTTTTTTATTTCATTAATTTTATTTTGTGCTTGAATACTTTCTCTTTGATTTTTAAGTTTTTTAGATGATAATTCCAAAATTAAAAGTATCAATTG
>CALHVR010000101.1 GCA_938037005.1 uncultured Leptotrichiaceae bacterium
AAGTACAAGGTTTGACGAGCTTTGATACTGGGCTTATAGAAAATATCTATAAGACTGTCATTATCAAAAAGGTAATGTTGAGCTGTCAGAATATAATGTAGTTTTTATTAAATTAAATAAATACTTTATATACTGATATTGACTATCGGTATTTTTTTTATAATTTAGGAGGTAATATGAAATTATTTGGTACATCAAAAATTAATGAAAAAGGTAATTTATCTATTGGCGGGGTAGATACAATAGATTTAGCAAAGAAATTTAAAACACCATTATACGTAATGGATCAAGAATTAATAGAAACTACGATTGATAGAATGAAAAATACCTTTAAATCAACAAGATTTAATACAAGAATAGCTTATGCGGGTAAAGCATTTTTAACAACAGGAATGGCAAAATTAATAAATTCAAAGGGATTAGATTTAGATGCAGTGTCTGGGGGGGAGATGTTTACTGCTTATAAAGCAGGATTTCCAATGGAAAAAGTACATTTACATGGAAATAATAAAACATTTGAAGAAATTGAAATGGCAGTTGATTTTGGAATAGATACTATTGTTGTTGATAATGAAGATGAAATAGAAAAAATAGAAAAAATATGTGAAGAAAAAAATAAAAAACAAGCAGTTTTAGTACGGATTGATCCGGGAATTGAAGCACATACGCATCATTATATAAAAACATCTGGATTGACATCAAAATTTGGTATTTCATTATTTCAGGAAAATTTATTTGATATAATAAAAAGATTAAATGATAGTCCATATATTGAATTTAAAGGATTTCATACGCATATAGGATCACAGATATTTCAATCAGCATTCTTTATATTTGCATTAGATGAAATTTTTAAATATTTAGATAAATTGAAAAAAGAATTAGGTATTGTAGTTCATACAGTAAATATGGGGGGAGGATTTGGTGTTTATTATAAAGAGGGAGACGATCCAAAAGAAATTGATGAAGTTTTATCAGAAATTATAACCTATACTGAAGCAATGGAAATTAAATATCAAATTGGATTTAAAGAACTTTGTATTGAGCCAGGACGAAGTATTGTAGCAAATGCGGGAACGACATTATACGAAGTTGGAGGAATAAAAGAAACTGTTGGTGGAAAAACTTATGTATTTATTGACGGAGGAATGTCTGATAATATAAGGACAGCATTGTATCAAGCTGAATATGAAGCGGGGGTTGTAAATAAGTTGACAGATACTGATACAAAAGAAATTACTTTAGCTGGAAAACTTTGTGAATCAGGAGATATTGTTATAGAAAAAGGTAAATTACCTAAAAGTACAACAATAGGAGATATAGTTGCAGTAACTACAACGGGTGCTTATTGTTATACGATGTCAAGTAATTATAATAGAATAGCTAAACCGGCAGTAGTATTTGTAAAAAATGGACAAGCGAAAGTCGCAGTTAAAAGAGAAAGTTTTGAAGATTTAATTAGAAATGATGAAGAGTTTGAATTATAAAAATATTTAGATGAAAATATAATAATATTGGAGGCGAAAAATGATAAGATTTGAAAAATATCATGGTGCAGGAAATGATTTTATTATAGTAAATGAAAAAGAATTGATAGAAAAAGGAATACCTGATTATAGTGAGTTAGCAAAAGCTATATGTAATAGAAGATACGGAGTTGGAGCAGATGGACTCATAATTTTAAAATATGTAGCAAATATGCCTTTTATGTTTTTCTTTAATTCAGATGGGAGCCAAGCACCGATGTGTGGAAATGGGATAAGATGTTTTGCACATTATTTGAAAAATAATAAAATTGAAACAAGAAATGAATTTGTAGTAAAAACAGTACCTGGAGATTTGAAGATAAAAGCTTTTACAGAAGAGAATAGTGAAGAATTATTGGTAAAAGTAAATATGGGGAAACCGATATTTGATATAAAAAAATTAATAAATACAGAAAAAGAACAATTTTTAAAAGAAAAAATAAATATTGATGGAACAGAAGTTGAAATTTCATATATTTTTATGGGAACAGATCATTCAGTAATTTTTGTAAATGATTTTTCTGATTATAACATTGATGGATTAGGATCAAAAATTGAAAATTATTTAGAATTATTTCCAAAAAAAGTAAATGTTAATTTTGTAAAAGTGAATGATAGAAATAATATGGAAGTAATTACTTGGGAACGTGGGGCAGGACGAACACTAGCTTGTGGGACAGGAGTTACAGCTTCAGCAGTTTTAGCAAGAATTTTTGGATATGTAGATGAAAATACAAAAGTGAAAGTACCAGGAGGAAGATTGTTTATTGACTATAAAGGCGAAGGATGTGATGCTTTTATGACGGGACCGAGTGAAAAAATAGCAGAAGGAAAATATTTATTTAAAAGATAATTAAAATTAAATAAAGGAAAGTAGGTATAAGATGAAATTTGAAGGATCTTACGTTGCTTTAATAACTCCATTTAAAGCGAATGGTGAAGTAGATGAAGAAAAAATAAGGGAATTAGTAAATTGGCATATAGAAAATGGAACAGCAGGGATTGTACCTTGTGGAACAACAGGAGAAGCACCAACATTAAGTTTTACAGAGCATGAAAAAGTAATAAAAATTGTAGTTGAAGAAGCAAAAGGTAAAATAAAAATAATAGCTGGTGCAGGATCAAATGATACAAATAGAGCTATAGAACTTACAAAATATGCTAAAGAACTTGGAGCGGATGCAGCACTTAGTACTTGTCCATATTATAATAAACCGAGTCAAAGAGGACTTTATGAACATTATAAAAAAATAGCTGAAGAGTCAAAATTTCCAATAATGCTTTATAATGTTCCGGGAAGAACAGGAACAAATATTGAAGCTGAAACCGTAGCTAAATTATCAGAAATTCCAGAAATTGTAGCAATAAAAGAAGCAACAGGAAGTTTGGAGCAAATGATTAAAATACAAGAATTATGTGGAGATAAAATTGAAATATTATCAGGTGAAGATCATTTGATTTTACCGATGCTATCAATAGGAGCAAAAGGGGTTGTTTCAGTTGTTGCAAATATAATGCCTAGAGAGATGAGCGATTTAATTAATTTATTCTTAAATAAGGATTTTGATAGTGCGTATGTATTACATACGAAATTATATGAGATAAGTAGAAATATGTTTATAGAAGGAAATCCAGTAACAGTTAAAACGGCTATGAAAATATTAGGAATGGTTGATAATGATGATGTTAGACTTCCTTTATTGCCTTCATCACAAAATACTTATGAAAAATTAGAGAAATTATTTAGAGAAAAAGGTATTTTAAAATTGGTAAATACTTTATAAATACTTTTAAAAAAATAAAAAATATGATAGAATTAACAAAATAAAAAGTAAAAGGAGAAAAAATGAATAAAAAATATAATGTTGCTGTAGTTGGAGCAACAGGATTAGTAGGACAAACATTTCTTAAAGTATTAAAAGAAAGAAATTTTCCAGTAGAAAACTTATATTTATATGCTTCAGCAAGATCGGCTGGAAAAAATATAAATTGGAATGGAAAAGATTATACTGTAATAGAATTAAAAGATGAAAATATAAGAGAAGATATAGATATAGCTTTATTTTCTGCAGGTGGTGGAACTTCATTAGAATTTGCACCTAAATTTAGAGATAAAGGAGCGGTAGTTGTAGACAATAGTAGTGCTTGGAGAATGTATCCAGAAATACCATTGGTTGTACCTGAAGCAAATCCAGAAGCATTGGCAGAACATGGAGGAATAATCGCTAACCCTAATTGTTCTACAATTCAAGTAATGCCAGTTTTAAAAGTATTACAAGAAAATTACGGATTAAAGAGAGTAATTTACTCAACATATCAAGCAGTAGCAGGTTCTGGACAAAAAGGTTTAGACGATTTAGATGCAAACTTAAGAGGAGAAGCATCAAAAAATTATCCACATCAAATAGCGTTTAACGCATTACCACATATTGATGTATTTTTAGAAAATGGCTATACGAAAGAAGAAGTAAAAATGATAGAAGAAACAAGAAAAATTTTATCATTACCAGATTTAAAAGTTACAGCGACATGTGTTAGAGTACCAGTAAGAATGGGACACGCAGTTTCAGTAAATGTTGAATTAGAAAAATCATTTGAATTAGATGATGTTATTAGAAAGTTTGAGGAAAAAGAAGGAGTTATTGTTCAAAATAATGGAAAAAACAATGAATATCCAATGCCAATAACAGCAGCTGATACAGATGAAGTTTATGTTGGTAGAATTAGAAGAGATGAAACTGTAGAAAATGGATTAAATTTATGGGTAGTTGCAGATAATATTAGAAAAGGTGCAGCAACAAATACAATACAAATAGCAGAAACATTAATTAAAAGAGGAGAGTTATAATTATGAAAAAATTTTTATTAGGAATAATGATGTTAGGGATGGTAATTAGTTGTGGGAAAGGGCAATCGACAGAAAGTAATAATACGATAAAAGTAGGAATGGAATGTGGGTACGCTCCGTTTAACTGGTTCCAAAACGACGACAAAAATGGTGGAGTAAAAATTGATGGTGGATATTGTGGTGGATATGATGTGGAAATCGCAAAAGAAATCGCAAAAGGATTAGGAAAAGAATTAGTAATAGTAAAATCAGAATGGGATGCGTTATTAGGACCAGCTGTAAATTCAGGTGTAGTTGATTTAGTTATCGCGGGAATGACTGCAACTCCAGAAAGAAAACAAAGTTTATTATTTACAAAACCTTACTATGATTCAGATATAGTTTTAGTTGTTAGAAAAGACGGTAAATTTGCAAACGCTAAATCGCTTCAAGACTTTGCAGGAGCTAAAGTTACAGGACAATTAAATACATTCCATTACACATTAATAGATCAAATTAATGGAGTTAGTAAACAGACAGCGATGGAAAACTTCCCTTCAATGATTGTAGCTTTAAATTCTAAAAAAATTGATGCTTATGTAGCTGAAAGACCAGGAGCAATGGCAGATACATTGGCAAATCCTGAATTAACTTACATTGAATTTGAACAAGGAAAAGGATTTACATATGATAAAGATTTAGCTTCAGTGTCAGTAGCCATGAAAGCTGGAAATACAGAGTTAGCAGATAAAATTAATAAAATTTTAGAAGGACTAACACCTGAAAAAAGAAAAGAAATAATGGAACAAGCAATTAAAAATCAGCCATTAAATAACTAAGAGAAAGAGAGAAAAAAAGAAAATGGAAAAAAGTTTTTTAGATTGGGTATTATTTTTTATAAGTAAAAATTGGCCACAATTTGTGACAGGAACTTTAATGACATTGTTTATATCGTTAATAGGAACAATAGTTGGTTTTTTTATAGGGTTACTTGTTGCATTAGTAAAAGATATGAGTAATGAGCATAAAGGTTTAAAAATATTGAATATAATTTTTGCAGTATACATCGCAATATTTAGAGGAACACCGATGATTGTTCAATCAATGGTTATTTATTATGGATCTTCACAAATTTTAGGAATTAATATGAGTCCAATATCAGCAGCATTATTTATAGTTTCAATTAATACGGGAGCGTATATGAGTGAAATTATAAGAGGTGGAGTTGAATCTATAGATAAAGGACAATTTGAAGCAGCTCAAGCAATTGGAATGACAAAAATTCAAGAAATGCGTTACATAATTTTTCCACAAATGTTTAGAAATATATTGCCGGCAATGGGTAATGAATTTATTATAAATATAAAAGATACATCGGTTTTAAATGTAATTGGTGTTACGGAATTGTTCTTTTTATCTAAGTCGGTAGCTGGATCTTATTCAAGATATTATGAAGTATTTATTATAACGAGTGTAATTTATTTTGTACTAACATTTACATTATCTACAATTTTAAAATATATTGAGAAAAAAATTGATGGTCCACAAAATTTTGAATTTTTAGATCATAAAGAAGAGGTGTCAATATAATGGAAATGATGAAAAGCGATAAACAAGTTGTGTTACAAATAAAAAATATAAGAAAAGATTTTGGGCAGAGAACGGTCTTAAAAGATGTAAATTTTAATGTTCATAAAGGTGAAGTTGTTAGTATAATCGGTTCTTCTGGAAGTGGAAAGTCTACACTTTTAAGATGTATAAATTTATTAGAAAAACCAACAAGTGGAGAAATAATTTTTCATGATAAAGATGTAGTTAAAAATGAAATATCTTTAGTGGAATTAAGAGAAAAAGTAGGAATGGTGTTTCAATCGTTTAATCTGTTTAACAACTTAAATGTACTTGAAAATTGTGTAATCGGGCAAATGAAAGTATTGAAGAGAAATAGAGTAGAAGCTGAAAAAGTTGCTAAAGAATTATTGACAAAAGTGGGGATGGAAAGATTTATAAAAGCTAAACCAAATCAATTATCAGGAGGGCAAAAACAAAGAGTAGCAATAGCTAGAGCTTTAGCAATGGAGCCAGAAGTATTATTATTTGATGAGCCTACATCAGCATTAGATCCTGAAATGGTTGGAGAAGTTTTAAAAGTTATGAAAGATTTGGCTGAAACAGGACTTACTATGATTGTTGTGACACATGAAATGGCTTTTGCCCACGATGTATCAACAAGAGTAGTTTTTATGGATCAAGGAGTTATAGTTGAGGACAATAAACCAGAAATAATTTTTGATAATCCAGAACATGATAGAACTAGAGAATTTTTATCAAGAATGTTAAATAAATAAAATTTAAAAATAGGAGTTAGAAATAAAATGAGTAAAATAACATTAACAAAAAAAGAAAAAGAAGAATATGGAGTAGAGAAAGAAACATTAAGAGAATTTTTATTAGCAAAAGCAATATTAAATGAATTAAGAACACATGAATTTGAGGAAGCTGAAAAAGTGGAATTATCATATATAACAGATGTGGAAAAAGTTAAATTTTTCATGTCAAAACAATTAGAAGGGAAAATAAATATTACAGAAGAGGAAATAACAGAAGTTTATACTGCAAATAAACAATATTTTGATGAACAAAAAATAGCATTTACTGAAGCTAGAGATATGATAGGAAATGATTTATTAAATCAAAGAGTTCAACAATTAGAAAATGAAGAAATTTTTGGAATTGTAAATGAAATGGAAAATAATGTTGAATTTACAAAAGAAGAAATATTATATTCAAATGGTGATGGAACAATTTTAAGAATTATGATGACAAATAAAGTTATTCTAGAAAAAGCTGAAAAAATTGGATTTATTAAAGATAACAAGAAAATATTAGAAACTATTGAAAATAATGTTTTAGTTAATTATTATATAGACAGTGAAGTTAGAAAAGTTGTAAGAGTAACTCAAGAAGAAATTCAAAATGAATATAATAATCAAAAAGAAAATTTAAAAAATATTCCGTTGGATCAAGCATATCAACAAGTTACAAATAATTTATTAATGACTAGAGCAACAGAAGAAAGAATAAAAATAATAAATGAGATTTCAAGAAAATATAAAGTTGAAGATGTTGTAAAAGAAAATTTTGAAGAAAAATAATAAGAATTGGGACAAATAAAAAAATTTAGAGAAAAAAGTCAAAAAAATAGTTGACATATTTCTCTAAATTTATTACAATATGAGAGTACTATGCCCGAATGGTGAAATTGGTAGACGCAACGGACTCAAAATCCGTCGATGAAAATCGTGCCGGTTCGACCCCGGCTTCGGGCACCAACTCTTAATAGCACTGTAGGTGCTTTTTTCTTTATTATTTTTATAAAAATTAAATATGTACGCACTTGTAGCTCAACTGGATAGAGCGTCTGACTTCGGATCAGAAGGCTTGGAGTTCGATTCTTCACAGGTGCGCCATTTTTTTATTTTACCCCTTTATTTATAGATGTTGAAGATTTTTAAAAAATTGTTTGGGGACATTTTGGGGATAAAATAATTTTCATAAATAATTTTATATAATAGATATAAAAAATATAATAAATAAAATATGTTTAAATGGATATAGATAAAAAAATATGTTTACTAAATAATGTAATTATGATAAAATAAGATAGAGATATATTTGGAAGAGAGGTAGGGCATGTTAGAAACATTAATTTTCAGGGAAATAAGATATAATAATAATAACGAACAAGAGTTAGAAATTAATAAACAAAGATTATCTGAAAATAGTGACGATATAGAAGCAATGAAAAATTTAGCGTCAATATATCATGCTTTAAAGAAAAATAACAAAGCTATTGAAATATACAATAGATTAGTTGAAATTGAACCAAAAAATCATGAGTTTAGAGCTTTTTTAGGTTATTTACATTACGAAAACGATAATTTAGAGGCAGCAGAAGAGAACTTGAATAAAGCATTAGATTTAAGTGCAATGGAACCTTTCGTGTTATTTTTATTAGGAAATATTTGTGCCAGAAAAGGTAGAATATCAGAAGCAGTAGATTGTTACGATTTGGCTATATTTTTGGACTTTGATATGTATGTAGCACATATTGACTTTGCTCGTAAATACGAACATATGGGAAGACATAAGAGAGCGTTAGAAGAATATAAAGCGGCATATGAAATTGATTCAAGAGATGAAGAATTAAAAGAAAAAATAAAATATATAGAAAAAAAATGCTCAGAATCAAAAAAAAGATAATTGTGTAAAATTAAAAAACACAAAATAAAATAAAAAAAGAAGAATTTCGAGCTTTGCAGCTCGTTTTTTTCTTTACAAAATGGAGGCAAAATGGCAGAAGAAAAAGGAGTTCAATTATTATGTGAAGCGATAATACCTGATGGTCCAATGAAAAATGTAGAAGAAATAGAGGAAAGTATTAGAACAACATATAGAAAAACGATTTGGACAAAATTTATTAAAGCTATAAATGATTTTAATTTAATTGAAGATGGAGATAAAATAGCTATAGGTGTTTCAGGAGGAAAAGATAGCCTTTTGTTAGTGAAATTATTTCATGAATTAAAAAAAGATAAAAGTAGAAATTTTGAGTTTAAAGCAGTGAGTTTAAATCCTGGGTTTAGACAATATGATTTAGATAATTTCAAGAAAAATTTAGAAAAATTAAATATCGATTGTGAAATTATAGATACAAATATTTGGGAAATTGCAAATGAAAAGGCGAAAGATTATCCTTGTTTTTTATGTGCAAAAATGAGGAGAGGAATTTTATACAAAAAAGTAGAAGAATTTGGGTATAATAAATTGACTTTAGGTCATCATTTTGATGATGTTATTGAAACAACGATGATAAATATGCTTTATGCAGGAACCCTTAAAACAATGACACCTAAAGTGTCGTCAACTTCAGGTAATTTATCTTTAATAAGACCACTAGTATATGTTAAAGAGGAAGATATTATAAAATATACAAAAAGAAATGGAATTTTAGCAATGAATTGTGGTTGTACGATTGAAGCAGGGAAAACATCAAGTAAAAGAAGAGAAGTAAAAAATTTATTGGCAGATTTAGAAGAAAAACATCCTGGAGTTAAACAAAGTATTTTTAATGCAATGAAAAATATAAATTTAGATTATGTTTTTGGGTATACTAGAGGAAATAAGAAAGCTCCAAATGAAGTAGATTTGGAAAATGATTAAAATAGGTAGGGAGTGAAGATGGAATTAGAAATAACAACACCAGCTGTATTATTTCCAGCATTATCATTATTATTGCTGGCATATACAAATAGATTTATAACTTTATCAGGATTAATCAGGCAAATGAATGTTTGTGCAGGAAATGAGTACGAATTAAATCAGCTAAGAAATTTAAGCAAACGAATGGATTATATAAAAAAAATGCAATATTTAGGTGTTTCAAGCTTACTATTTTGTGTTATTACAATGTTAATCTTATTTTTGAAATGGTTTTTAATAGCAAAAATATCGTTTGTTTTGAGTTTATTGTTGATGATTTCGTCGTTATTTTATTCATTGAAAGAAATAAAAATATCATTGGATGCATTAAAGATTCATTTAAATCATTGCGAGTATGATGAAGAATAAAAATATTAAAAACTAAGTGTAATAAATGTTTAAAATAATTGAATAAAATTCAAAAAATTGCTATAATAAATTGAAAAAAGTTTTATACATGGAGGAAAAAAGATGATATCTTTAATCTTGGCAGCGGGAAAAGGAACAAGAATGAGATCTGAGAAGCCAAAAGTTCTACATGAAGTGAACGGAATTCCAATGTTGAAAAGAGTAACAAGAACACTTGAAAATATTGGAATAGAAAATAATGTTTTCATATTAGGACATAAAAAAGAAGAGGTATTACAAGAAATGGGGACAGTGCCATTTGTAGTACAAGAGCAACAGTTAGGGACAGGACATGCAATTTTAATTGCAAAAGAGATAATAGAAGAGTTTAAAGATGATGTTTTAATAACATGTGGAGATACGCCTTTATTGAAAGAAAAAACTTTAAATGAAATGAAAAACTATTTTTATGAAGGGAATTATGACTGTTTAGTTCTTTCGTGTAAAGTAAAAGATTCATTTGGATATGGAAGAATTGTAAAAAAAGATGGAAGATTAGTAAACATGGTTGAACAAAAAGATGCAACTGTTGAAGAACAAAAAATAGATGAGATTAATTCTGGAGTATATATGTTTAAATACGATAAATTAATTGATGCTATAAGTAAAATAGACAATAATAATTCACAAGGAGAATATTATTTACCTGATGCTGTGAAAGTTTTAGTAAAGGAAGGATTAAAAGTAGATACTTATCAAATATTTGAAGAAGAAGAAATATTAGGAGTAAATTCTAAAGTACAATTAGCACAAGCAACAAAAATATTAAGAAATAGAAAAAATATTGAGTTGATGGATGCAGGTGTTATATTAATTGATCCAGAAACAACTTACATAGAAGAAAAAGTAGAAATTGGAGAAGATACAATAATTTATCCAAATGTTATAATTCAAGGAGAAACAAAAATTGGTAAAAATTGTAAAATATTAAGTAATACTAGAATAGAAAATTCTTTAATTGGGAATAATGTAAAGATAGAATCTTCATTAATAGAACAATCAAAAATTGAAGGAGGTGTACGATAGGGCCTTTTGCCCATTTAAGACCCAAAGCTCATTTGAAAGAAGATGTACATGTTGGAAATTTTGTTGAAATAAAAAATGCAACACTTGAAAAAGGAGTGAAAACAGGACATTTAACTTATATTGGAGATGCAGTAATTGGAGAAAATACTAATATAGGAGCTGGTACAATTACATGTAATTACGATGGAAAAAATAAACATAAAACAATAATTGGAGAAAATTCATTTATAGGAAGTAATTCTGTATTGGTTGCACCTGTTAATTTAGGGTCGGAAGTATATACTGCAGCAGGATCTGTAATAACAAAAAATGTACCAAATAAAACATTGGCATTTGGAAGAGCAAAACAGATAAATAAGGAAGGTTGGAAAAAATAATGAGCTCGTTAAGTTTAAAAGATAAAGAAAATATTAAATTGTTTGCAGGGTCATCTAGCAAAAAATTAGCTGAGAAAATAGCTGAATATTTAGAAATTAATTTAACATCAGTACAAATTGTTAAATTTGCAGACGGAGAAACTTTTGTAAAATCGAATGAAAGTGTTAGAGGAGATAAAGTATTTGTAGTTCAGTCAACATCTAAACCAGTAAATGAAAGTATTATGGAGTTGTTAATATTCATAGATGCGTTAAGAAGATCATCAGCAAAAGAAATAATAGCAATAATTCCTTATTATGGATATGCACGACAGGATAGAAAAGCAAGTCCAAGAGAGCCAATTACATCAAAATTAGTGGCTAATTTACTAACTGTAGCTGGTGCTACAAGAATAATTACAATGGACTTACATGCAAGACAAATACAAGGGTTCTTTGATATTCCGGTTGATCATATGGAAGCTTTACCAATATTAGCAAAACATTTTATAAGTTATGGATTTTCTGCAGAAGATACAGTAGTTGTATCACCAGATGTTGGAGGAGTAAAAAGAGCAAGAGGACTTGCAAAATGGTTACATACTCCGTTAGCAATAATTGATAAAAGAAGAGCAAGAGCTAATGTTTCAGAAGTTATGAATATAATTGGAGATGTAAAAGGTAAAAAAGCAATCATAATTGATGATATGATTGATACAGCAGGAACAATTTGTAATGCAGGTCAAGCATTGAAAGAAAATGGAGCGACAGAAGTTTATTGTTGTGCGGTACATGCGGTATTTTCAGGTCCAGCAATTGAAAGATTAGAAAATTCAGTGTTTACAAAAGTGGTAGTTACAGATACGATAGAATTACCAGAAGAAAAACATTTTGATAAATTAAGAGTACTATCAACAAGTAAAATGTTTGCGGAAACAATTAAGAGAATTGCATCGAGTGAAGCAATAAGTGATTTATTTGAAATGCCAGCAGAAGAAAAATAGTATGAAAATAAATAGTGAAATTATAAAAAAAATAAAAAATGGTGGTGTTGTCGTATTTCCAACAGATACAGTTTATGGAATAGGAGCGATTCCTGAAAAAGAGTCTTTAAATAAGATTTATAAAATTAAACATAGAGATTTTTCCAAAAAAATAATAGCTTTAATTTCAAATAATGATGTTTTAAAAAGTATAATTGATGAAAGAGAAGAAGATTTATCAAAAATTCAAAAAATATTACAATTTTATTGGCCAGGAGAATTAACAGTAATTTTTAAAGCAAATAAAGAATTTATAAATAAATTTGATAAAACGATGGAAACTATCGGTGTTAGGATACCCAAAAGTAAAATAGCTTTAGAATTAATTGAAAAAGTAGGAGGAATACTTTTGACAAGTAGTGCAAATTTATCTGGTGGAAAAACAGTAATAAATATGGAAGACATTGATACAGCTATAATAAATGAAGTTGATATCGTAATTGAAGCTGAAGAAAATTTAACAGGAATACCGTCAACGATTATAAAATACGAAAATGGTAAAATTAGTTTATTAAGAGAAGGAAATATTAAATTTGAAAATATTTTAAAATTAATAGATGAAAAAAATTAAATTAAAAAATGAAAGGATAATAATGGCAAGAGGAATTAATCCAAATACTATGAGCAATACAGATGTTTTGAATGCTAGAGCACAAGCACAAATGACTCAATTAGTACAAAAATTAGGAAAAGGAAAAAGAAGAGTAAAAGTTTCTTTATCAAAACCATCTAGATCTTATTTAGAAAAAATGATAGCAGAAATGAAAAAGCAAATGGTAGTTTATGAAAAACAATTACCTAATATTTTTCAATTTTTTAAATATTTTGAAAATGAAGTGAAAATAACAAAAGAAAATAAAAAAATTAAAGAAAAAGAAATTTTGTTATCTTATGAAGAATTAGATTTTATAAAGTTGAATATAAAAGAAACTATAAAAGGTGTGGATAAAATGATACTTACACTAAAATGGTATAATTTTTTCAAAAAAACACTTTATAAAACTATAAAAAAACAAAATGAATTAGTTTTAGAAGAATTAGGAAAAACAACAGTAAATAAATAAAAGAATATGAAAATATAAAAGGGTGAGGGACAATGAAAAATAATATATTACAAAATAGTGTTATTCAGTTTGTGAATACTATAATTGAATTGGGGTTAAAATATAAAAGTAGTGATATTCATATAAAATATAATGAAGATGAAGTGGAAATAAAATATAGAATAAATGGACACTTGATGGAAATTGAAGAGTTATATGAAAAAATTGATAGGCGTAATATTGCAAAAAATATTATTGAAATAATTTCAAGAATAAAAATTTTATCAAATATGAATGTAACGGAAAAAAGAAAACCTCAAGATGGGAGTTTTTCTTTTTTTGTTATGAATGATATAAAAAAAGAGAATAAATTTGATATAAGAGTTGCAACATTACCGGTACTAAATGGAGAAAGTGTAGTTTTGAGAATATTAAAGAATTTTTTGAATGATATAAAATTAACAACTTTAGGATTTAGTGAAAAAAGTGTAAATTTAATAATAAAAATGTTAGAAAGAAAATATGGAATAATTTTAGTAAGTGGGCCTACAGGTTCCGGGAAATCAACGACTTTAAATTCTATGATAAATATAATAAATGATGGTAAAAAGAAAATAATAAGTGTTGAAGATCCAGTTGAAAATAAAATATTAGGGATAACTCAAGTTCAAGTAAATAATGAAATAGGCGTAAATTTTAGTGAAATATTAAAAAGTAGTTTGAGAAATGATCCAGATGTAATTGTGATTTCAGAGATTAGAGATGAAATTACGGCAGAAATAGCGATAAGAGCAGCTCTTACTGGGCATTTAGTTATAGCAACAGTTCATACAAATGATACAATTTCAAGCATTATAAGATTGGAAGATATGAAAGTTCCTAAATATTTAGTATTAGATTCAATAATTGGAGTTATAGGTCTAAGACTTGTAAGTACATTTGATAAAAAATCAAGAATTGTAATAAATGAAATTTTATATTGTGATGAAAATATAAAAAATATATTGAAAAAAAGTGAATTAAATAGTAAAACTAAAGAGATGATTTTAAATGAACAAAATAATAATTATATTGATTTTCAAGAAGATATAAAAGATAAACTTGAAAAAGAAATTATTGATAAAAACGATATTTATGGAGTATTATAAAAAATTATAATGAATTATAATTATTATATATAGGAATAATAGTAGCGATAGGTGATGAAATTGAAAAAAAAATTGATAGTATATGATTTTGATAAAACAATATATGGAGGAGAAACAGGAACTAATTTTTTTAAATTTTACTTTAAAAAATATCCTTTAAAATCATTAATTTTTATTATTTTATATGTGGAGGATATTTTGTTTTATATTTTACGTCAAATAAAATTAAAAGAATTGAAAGAAAGATTTTTCAGATTTTTAGAAGGACATTCAAAAAAAGAAATTGATGAATTAGTTAAAGAATTTTGGGAAAAAGAAAAAAATAAAATATATGATTGGGTGAAAGAGGAACTTATTGAAAATAAAAAACAAGCAGATTTAGTAATTGTAACGAGTGCTTCACCTAAGTTTATATTGGAAAAATTTTTATTAGATTTTGGATATGATATAATTTTTGGAACAGATTTTGTAAAATTTGATAAAGATATGTTTGTTTCAAAAATTGATGGCGAAAACAATAAAAATGAAGAGAAAGTCAAAAATTTAAAAATATGGGCTAAAAAAGAAAAAATATCATTTGAGATAATAAAATTTTATTCGGATAGTATTGCAGATAAGCCTTTGTATGATTTAGCAAAAGAAAAAATTTGGGTAAATAAAGGGAAAAAAATAGAAGGAATACCTATAAAAAAAACATTATTAGATAAGTTGTTTTGGAAATGAGTAAAAAAGAAAGGAAAAGATAAATGGAGTATAAATTAATAGCAACAGATATGGACGATACACTTTTAAATAGCAAAAATAAAATTTCTAAAGGGAATAAACAAGCAATTATTAATGTGCAGAAAAAAGGAGTAAAATTTGTTTTAGCGAGTGGGCGACCAACCTTTGCAATGACAACATATGCTAAAAAATTACATATGCATAATTTAGGTGGCTATATATTAGCGTTCAATGGTGGAGAAATAAGAAATGCTCAAACAAATGAAATAATTTATTATGAAGGATTAGAAAAAGAAGATATGGAAAAAATGTACAGAGCATCAAAAGAATTAGGTGTTGCTGTTGTATTTTATAATGAAGATACCGTTTATGGAAGTTTAGATAATAAAAATGTAAGAGTAGAACCAACATTATGTAAAATGAAATTTCAAAAATTTGATGATATTGAGGAAATTTTTTCTTTAGGAATACAAAAATCTACAAAAGCGATGTTCATTGCAGAGCCAGAAGAAATAAAAAAAGCTGATAAAATTATGAAAGAAAAATTTGGAAATGATTATTTTTTTGCAACTTCAAAACCTATATTTTTAGAAATTGCAAATAAAAATGTTAATAAAGGAAAGTCTATTGTAAGATTGGGAGAAATTATAGGAATTAAGCCGGAAGAAATGATAGCTATTGGTGATGGAGAAAATGATAGGTCATTATTGGAAAAAGTTGGAATGCCGGCAGTTGTCGCAAATGCTAAAGAGTCATTAAAACAAATTGCAAAATTTGAATCTTCTAGTAATGAGGAAGATGGCTTGAAAACTTTAATAGATAAATTTTTTTAACAATTTAATAGGAAGTAAAAAAATAATTAAATCATTTTAGTTCTTTTACAATTAATTTTATAAAAAAGAAAAAAAAACTTGACTTTATATTTTAAAACATATATAATAATACAGATATTAAGAATTATTAAATTGAAGGAGGCGAAGTAGATGAAAAACGGTGGATTAATGAATTTTTATGGTATTTTTGAAATAAAACATATTTCACATAATAAGGTTAGATTAGAGATAAACAAACTTAAAAATAATGATGAAAATATACTATATTTAAGTGAACAATTAAAAAGAATAAAAGTTATTGACTCTTTTAAGATAATAAAAAGTTTAGGAAGTTTGACAATAGATTTTAATGAAAATGAAGTTAGCCATGAAATAATTATATCTTCAATTTTAAGACTTTTAAATTTAGATAAAGAAATTTTAGAATTAAAAGATGGGAAATTAAAAAAATTAATACATGAAATTGCTAAAATTTTGAATATTAGCATTTATAATAAAACAAATGGGATACTGGACTTGTCTACGTTAACTGCTGTATTATTAGGAGCTTATGCTTTGAAAAATATAAAAACGAATACAAGCATTCCTTCAAATGCCACTTTAGTTTGGTGGATGTTTAAATTATTAAAAAAATAAGTGTATGGGAGAGATATGATAGAGAAGTTACTAAAAAATACATATTTAATGTTTCATAAAGTTAAGGTAATTCACAGCATTCCAGGAAGAATAAGAGTATTTGTTCCTTTTTTGAATGAAATTCCTGAAAATTTTAAAAAGTATGAAGATTATGTAAAGGATATAATAAAATTAAAAAAAGGTATAAATTTGGTAGAATATTCTTATTTAACGAATAAAATGTTAATAGAATATGATTGTAATAAATTAAATGAAAAAGATATAATAAAATGGATTAATAAAATTTCAAATATAATTATTGATAACGATCATTTGTATAAAGATATGACAGTAGAAGAAATTGAAAAAAATATACAAAATTTTTATAATATTTTAAAAACTAAATTAGAAAAATAAAAATAGAAAGGGGCAGAGCTATTTTGAAAAAAGAAAATTTACATGAATGTACGATAGTTCATAGTATAGATGGTAGAGTAAGAATAAAAAGTGTGGCATTTAAATATTTAGATGCTATACTAAAAAGTAAAATTGAAACACAGTTATCAAGAGTAAAATTTATAAAAAGTGTAGAAATTTCAACGATAACTGGAAATGTTTTGATTTATTTTGATAACAATCATTTAACTATACAAAATTTAATAAATTTATTACAAAATACTATAAATTCTTATCTTTTTGAAATAATAAAAAAAGCAAAAATAGATAAATCATCTAAGTATGTTACTGAAAGAAAGTTACAAGAAGAAACTCCAAAAGAAATATTACAAAAAATGTCAGTTACTTTATCTTTATTGTGTTACAACATATTTTTCAAAAAGAAAACTCAGACGCTTACAGGAATAAGTAAAATTTTAAATTTCAATACATTGTCGATTATAAGTTTAGCTATGCCTGTATTGAAAAACGGGATAGGTTCTTTATTGAAAAATAAAAGACCAAATGCAGATACATTAAGTTCAAGTGCTATTATAAGTAGTTTACTTATCGACAATCCAAGTGCAGCTTTAACGATTATGTTCTTAGAAGAAATTTCAGAATTATTAACAGTTTATACACTAGAAAAAACTCGTGGTGCAATAAAAAATATGTTAAGTGTTGGGGAAAATTATGTTTGGAAAGAAATTTCAGAAGATAATGTTCAAAAAGTACCAATAGAAACAATTGAAATAGATGATATTATTGTTGTAAATACAGGAGAAAAAATAAGTGTTGATGGAACAATTTTAAAGGGTAGTGCTTTAATAGATCAATCTTCTATTACTGGAGAATATATGCCAGTTAAGAAAACGGTTGACGATGAAGTATATGCTGGAACGATAGTAAAAAATGGAAATATTAGTATTTTAGCTAAAAAAATTGGAGATGATAGAACTGTTTCAAGAATAATAAAACTTGTAGAAGATGCAAATTCAAATAAAGCAGATATACAAAATTATGCAGATTTATTTTCAGCACAATTAATTCCATTGAATTTTATTTTAGCTAGTATAGTTTATATGACAACAAAAGATTTTAGAAAAGCATTAAGTATGCTTGTTATTGATTATTCTTGTGGAATAAGATTATCAACAGCAGTTGCCTTTTCTTCGACAATAAATACAGCAGCGAAAAATGGTATTTTAGTTAAAGGAAGTAATTTCATAGAACAAATGGCAAAAGCTGATACAGTTATATTTGATAAAACGGGGACAATAACAGAAGGAAGACCTAAAATTCAAAGTATAATAGTATTCGATAAAAATATGTCAGAAAATGAATTGATTGGGTTTGCAGCAGCAGCTGAAGAACAATCTTCTCATCCATTAGCAAGTGCCATAGTTAATGAAGTAAAAGAAAAAGGAATAGAAGTACCAAAACATAGTAAAGCAAAAACATTTATAAGTCGTGGTGTAGAAGTTAAGCTAAAAAATAAGGAAAATAATAGTGTAATAAGAGTTGGAAGTAAGAAATTTATGTTAGAAAAAAATATTATTTTTAATGACATATCTGATTATGAACATGGTATTTTTTCAAGAGGTGAAATTGCAATATATATTTCGAAAGATGACCAATTAGTAGGTATTATTGGGGTTTCAGATCCACCGAGAGAAAATATTAAAAAAGCAATAAATAGACTTAGAAATTTTGGAGTTGACGATATTGTGTTATTAACAGGAGATTTAAGACAGCAAGCTGAAATAATTGCTTCAAGAATGTCTATAGATCGTTATGAATCAGAATTATTACCAGAAGATAAAGCGAAAAATATACTTAAGTTTCAATCTAGAGGATCTAATGTTGTTATGATTGGTGATGGTGTAAATGATGCACCAGCATTATCATATGCAAATGTAGGAATTGCTTTAGGAAGTACTCGTACAGATATAGCAATGGAAGCTGCGGATATAACAATAACACAAGATAATCCGTTATTAGTTCCAAGTATAATAGGACTTTCAAAAAATACACTTAAAACAATAAAAGAGAATTTTGCAATGGTTATAGGATTGAATACATTTGCATTAGTTTTAGGAGCAACAGGAATTGTAGCACCAATCTATGCGTCTGTATTACACAATTCAACAACAATTTTAGTAGTAGCTAACTCATTAAAAATATTAAAATATGATATTAAAAGTAACTAGGAGAAAAATATGGAAAAATTAAATTTAACCGTTTTGCATCGGTTACCTAATAGAGTTAGGATAAAATTATTTACTCCAATAAAAGATATAAAACAATTTTATGATAATTTAAAAAATGACTTAAATTATTTGGAATTAAGATATAATAAAATAACAAATACGTTAATATTACATTTTAATCTTAATGAAATAACAACGCAAGAAATAGTTTATAGAGTGGGAATGAATTTATCAATAGAAAATGGATTATTGCCAGTAAAAATAATAGAAGAATCGATATATAAACCGATGTCTTCATTGACACTTTATTCACTTAGTTCTATATTAATTTCATCTTTAAATATATTGATGAATAAAAAGGATATAAAATTACAAAAATCAATGAATGTATTTTCTATGAGTTTAACATTAGTTTCAGTTTTAGAGCATATAAAACAAGACTTGAAGCATAAAGGAACAATAGATATAGAAATATTACCAGCATTTTATTTAATTAAAAATTTCTTTAATGAATATAAATTGAGTTCAGTACTTATAGTATGGCTTACAACATTTGGTAGACATTTATTGGTAATTTCAGAGAAATCTAAAATAATGGAAGTATATAGAGTAAAAGTTAATGATGAGTATAAATATACTTCTAAAGTTTCAGATGATTATACAATTACAAATGTTGCTGATTTAATACAGCATATATTTTACAGAAAAGGTGAAAATAATAGTAATGAAAAATATATTATTTTAAATAAAAATTAGTAGGAGGAATTTATGATTTTAAAAAACAAAATTACAAAAGAACATTTAATTGGAGCTGCTGTTGGAATAGGAACTGTAGCTGTGGGGCTTTATTTGTATAAAAAAAATCAATCTAAAGTAGATAATTTTTTAAGAAGTCAAGGAATAAATATAAAGCCAACATCTAATTTAAACTTGGATAATCTTGATTTAGAAGGATTAACTGAAATGAAAGAGCATATTGAAGATTTAATTGCTGAAAAAAATATTGCTGAAGAAAGTGAAATTTTAATTGCTGAAAAATAAAATTTTATTTTGTAGTTAAAATAAAAAATATAAAATGAAGTTAGAAAATAATAATTATTTAATTTATTAAAGTTTTGTAACTTCATTTTTTAGTATAAATCAATTTTGAAAAGAGAAGAATATTTTAAACTTATAGTTGATGCAAAACAATGTATATTAATTTATAAATATGTTATAATATAAAAAAATGAGAGGAGAAAATTTATATAAATGAAACATATTGGAGATAAAATTGTAATGATGATAATTTCAATCTTTGGAAGACATATTGGAAAGGTTATAGGAATATTTTTTATATCAATGCTTCCTATAATAGAGCTTAGAGGAAGTATACCGGTGGGGTATGCAATAGGATTGCCATGGTATACGACCTTGTTTATATCGATAATTGGAAATATGTTACCAGTTTGGTTTATACTACTTTTTATTGTTAGAATTTTTGAGTTTATGAAAAAAAGAAATATATTAACTAAATTAATAGAAAAAATAGAGAAAAGAGCTTTAAATAGAACTGGAAATATTGCTAATAAAGAATTTTTGGGACTTTTAATATTTGTGGCAATACCTTTACCAGGGACAGGAGCTTGGACAGGGGCATTGATATCAGCATTGTTAAAAATGGATATAAAAAAATCATTTATAGCCATATTGCTAGGTGTGTTAGTTGCTTCGTTCTTAGTAACATTAGGAGTATATGGATTAGTGGATAAGATTATTTTTTAATATAAAAATTTTAAAATAAAAATGGAATTTTATTTAATTTTATGTTAAAATAACATTAAACA
>CALHVR010000102.1 GCA_938037005.1 uncultured Leptotrichiaceae bacterium
TGTAATTCATCAAGAGATAATCCTAAAATATCGATTTTTTTTATATCTTGATTTTTAGACACTATTTTCTCCCCAAAGTAATAAAATTACTATTCCTTTCTTTAAAATTTACTACTATATAATACCATATTTTTTATAAATTTTACAGTTTTTTTTATAAAATAGTTGTGCTATAATTACGATATAAAATTTTAAACAAAGATAGTAAAAAATTAAAAAAAATTAAAAATAGGCTTGTATAAAATTAAAAAAAGTGTATAATAATAATTAAAGGAGTGAATAAATGCACGGTGGAATTGATTTAGAACAAAGAAAAAAGACGATACAAGAGAAAATGTTAAAAATAAAAAATAAAATTATTGTAATGAGTGGGAAAGGTGGAGTAGGTAAAACAACAATTTCAGTGAATTTAGGGTATGGTTTATCTAAAATGGGATATAAAGTTGGAATACTTGATGCTGATTTGCATGGACCGAATGTTCCTATAATGTTAGGAAAAGAAGGGATTAAATTATCTAAATTGAGTAATCCAATGGAAATAAATGAAAATTTAAAAATAACATCACTTAGTTTTTTTGTTCCAGATGAAAATCCTATAATATGGAGAGGACCACAAAAATTAGGGGCAATTCAAGAAATGTTATTATATGTAGAGTGGGGAGAAATAGATTTTTTAATTGTAGATTTACCACCTGGAACAGGAGATGAAACATTGACAATTGCTCAAGATATTGGAAAAGATGCAAGGACAATAATTGTTACAACGCCACAAAAAGTTGCATTGCTTGATTCGAGAAGAAGTGTGAAATTTTCAAAATTGTTAAATTTACAACCTTTAGGTATAATTGAAAATATGAGTGGATTTGTTTGTCCAGATTGTAATCAAGTTGTTGATATATTTAAAAAAGGTGGAGCTGAAGAAATGGCACTTGAAACAAAAACGACATTTTTAGGTGCAATACCTATGGATAAAAATGTTGTAGAAGCCGGAGATAATGGCTGTCCTTATGTAGAAAATGAAAATTCAATGGCAACAGTTGAAATGAATAAGATTATAAAGAGAATATTAACATATTTAGATGTTAGTAAATTGGAGGAAAAATGAAAGTATTAATTTTTAATGGAAATGAAAAAAATAGGAAATTATCAGCACAATTATGTAAAGAAATAGGATTTAATACATTAGTTACTGGAGATGAAGAACAAGCAATTGATTATTTGAAAACGGAAACAATTGATGTTGTTTTAATTGATTCAAAATCAGTAAAAAATATTAAAAAATATGTAAAAGAATTTTTAAAACGTAGAATAAGAGAATATGTAGTTTTAGTTATAGATGAAAAAGAAAAATATTCAAAAGTTGAAGCATTGTTGGATGGTGTAGATGATTATATTTATAATAATTATACAATGGAGGAATTATCTGCAAAATTACAAGCTATAATGAGAGTAATAATAAGATTTTCTCAAAAAGATAGATCTGAATTGTTGTCGGTAGATGATTTGACATTAAATCCTTTAAATAGAGAAGTTAAAAGAGCAGGTAAAATAATTCCATTGACAAATAAAGAATTTTTATTATTAGAATATCTTTTAAGAAATAAAAATAGAGTTTTAACGAGAACAATGCTATCTGAAAAAATATGGGATATTGATTTTATATCAGAAAGTAATATAGTAGATGTTTATGTTAATTTCTTAAGAGTAAAAATAGATAAAGGGTATAGTAAAAAAATAATTACTACTATGAGAGGTGTAGGTTATATTATTAAAGATGAAAATGTAGAAAATTAGTAAATAAAAGAAAAAGCAAAATAAAAATTTGCTTTTTTTAAATTTGTATGTTAAAATATATGAAATAAAAATAAAATATTTTAGGAGGAATTATGTTTGAACAAGTAAAATTACCTTATGAATTTAGTGCATTAGAACCACATATTGATGCAAAAACAATGGAGATACATTACGGGAAACATCACGCAACATATACAAATAACTTAAATGAAACATTAAAAAATAATGCTCCACATTTATTAGAAAATTGTATTGGTTCAATTTTAAAAAAATTAGATGAATTACCAGAGGAAATAAAAGGAGCTGTAAGAAATAATGGTGGTGGATTTTATAATCACAACTTATTTTTCACAACAATTAGCCCTAATGGTGGGGGAGAACCAAAAGGTGCATTAGCTGATAAAATTAAAGAAGATTTTGGAAGTTTTGAAGATTTTAAAACTAAATTTTCACAAGCTGCGGCGACTAGATTTGGATCAGGTTGGGCTTGGTTAGTAGTAAATAAAGATGGAAATTTAAGAGTAACTTCAACAGCAAATCAAGATACTCCATTTATGAAAGGTGCAACAGGATGTGAATGTTCAGAAGGTAGACCAATTTTAGGATTAGATGTTTGGGAACACGCATACTACTTAAATTATCAAAATAGAAGAGCTGACTATATTTCTGCATTTTTCAATGTAATTGATTGGGATGTAGTTGCTGAAAAATTTGCTGGATCTAAATGTTCAAGATAAGTAAATGATAATTTTAATATAAAACACTATTAATAAATAATAGTGTTTTTTTATATAAAAATTAAAGTATTATTATTAATATATAAATAAATTAATATTTTGATATAGAAAAAAGTTATATCAAACTGATAAAAAAAGATATTTTACAAAAAATAAAATATATAAATGTAACTATATCGTACCTAGGTACAATTTACAATTTCTTCTAATAGTTATAAAATAATGCCAAAATTAAATTAGCCCAAAAGGAATGAACATGGCAAAGAAATTAGGCACAATCAAGTCTATATCAGGTTCTGCTGAGGTTATCGCAGTAGATAAAAGTGGTAACCAAAGAGTACTAAAAGTTGGTGATAGCCTTTATGAAGGTGAGACGGTAAAAACAACTTCAGCTAATTCTAAGGTTGTGATAGCGACAAATAATGGAAAAGAGCTATCAATGATCGGTGAAGATACGCTAAACCTCGATCCAAAGGCAACTGCTGCTGATTCACAAGTAGCAGCACTTCAAAAAGCATTGTTAAATGGTGCAAATTTAGAAGATCTAGAAGAGACAGCGGCTGGCGGTACGAGCGGTGGTCGTGCTGGCGATGGTATGAGTCTTGGCGAGACAAGATTTGAACATGGCGGACACTATTCAAATATAAATGCTAGCACAAGTGCTATCAATCCTTTAGGTGTTGCATCGTTTGCAGGCCCAGCTGAGGGTAAAAGCGGCGGTTTAGATAGCGGTCGTGGCGGTGATGATGGCTTTTATATAGATACAACTCCACCAAGAGTAATTATTGATGGCATCACTCCAGTTGATACAAACAATCCAGCTGATGGCAACCCAGACAAAGGTATCGTAAAAGGTCATTCAGATGAGCCAAATGCTCCAGTAGTAGTAAAAGATAAAGATGGCAAAATAATTGGTACTGGCACAACTGATGATAAAGGAAATTTCGAAATCACTACTGATCCAATCAAACCAGGTGATAAAGTAAATGTTGAAGTAACTGATAAAGCTGGCAACAAAGGTAATGGTGAAGGAACAGCTGGTGATACAACTTATGTTGATACAACAGCTCCAAAAGTAGAAGTTGATCAAGTAACTCCAGTTGATACAAACAATCCAGCTGATGGCAACCCAGACAAAGGTATCGTAA
>CALHVR010000103.1 GCA_938037005.1 uncultured Leptotrichiaceae bacterium
GTAAATAAAAATAAAAAAATGTTTTCTTTTAAAAAAAATAAGGTATACTTATGGTAAGAAATGAAAGTATATATTTAATGGAGGTAACGTGATGGAAGTATTAGCAATGATTTTAGCGGGAGGAAGAGGATCAAGATTAGATATTTTGTCTGAAGAAAGAGTTAAGCCAAGTGTACCTTTTGCTGGAAAATTTAGAATAATTGATTTTGCGTTAAGTAATTGTTCAAACTCAGGTATCTATAATGTAGCATTATTAACACAATATTTACCATTATCATTAAATGAACATATTGGTTCAGGAAAACCATGGGATTTCGATAGAAGAGATTCAAGTATTACTTTATTACAACCTCATGAGAGGCCGAATGGAAGTTCTTGGTATCAAGGAACTGCAGATGCTATTAGACAGAATATTGAATTTATTAAAAGGAAAAATCCTGAATATGTATTGATTTTATCTGGAGATCATATATATAAAATGGATTATACATGGATGTTAGCAGATCATAAAGCTAAAAATGCTGAATTAACAGTAGCAGTGCAAGAAGTACCTATAGAAGAAGCTAGTAGATTTGGAATATTTGAAGTAGATGATAATAAACAAATTTTAAATTTCCAAGAAAAACCGAAAGAACCTAGAAGTAATTTAGCTTCAATGGGAATTTATATATTTGATACAAATGTATTATTAGAATATTTAGAAAAAATGTTGGAAGAAGATTTAGACTTTGGTGGACATGTAATTCCTCAAATGATAAAAGAAGACAGAAAAGTATTTGTTCATTGCTATGATAGTTATTGGATGGATGTTGGAACTTATGATTCTTATCTTGAAGCAAATTTAGATTTGATTAAAAAATCTGAAGATGTAGGAATTAATTTATACGACCAAGGATGGAAAATATATACAAGAAGTGAAGATTTAGCACCAGTAAGAATTGGTGAAATGGGAAGTGTATTAAATTCATTAATTTGTAATGGATGTAAAATTGAAGGAAGAGTAGAAAATTCAGTTTTAGGGCCTGGAGTAACAGTAAGACAAGGATGTACAATAAAAAATAGTATAATTTTTTCAGGGACATACATAGATGAAAATACTCATTTAGATAGAGTAATTATAGATAAAAAAACTTATGTTGGAAAATATTCATTAATAGGTCATGGAGATGTAACAACGCCAAATATAGAAAAACCTGAATTGTTAAGTAAGGGAATAAGTGTTATTGGAAAAGGTGTATTTTTACCAGAAGGGACTATTGTTGGAAGAAATGTAAGAATATTTGGTAAAATTAGATTAGAAGAACACCAAAAATATGTTCAAAATGGAGAAACAATAAAAAATTAAGGGGAAGTTGATAGATGAAAATAGTATATTTAGCAGGAGAAGTAGCACCATTTTTTAAAACAGGAGGTCTTGCAGATGTAATGGGGGCTTTACCTAAAAAAATGGCAGATTTAGGTCATGAAGTTTCAGTTATAATGCCCAAATATGATAAAATTTCTGGTGAATACCTTGAAAAATTAGAATGGGTGTCTAGACTAGAAAGTCATGGAGAGATATTTAATTTAGTAAAATACCCTGATGATAAAATAAATTATTATTTTTTAGAAAATGCAGCTCTTTATGAAAGAGGAAGAGTTTATGGTGATGCTGATGAAGATATACAATATGCAATGTTTTCAGAATTATCATTAAGATTTTTAAAAGAAATAAATTTACAACCAGATATTTTACATTGTAATGATTGGCAAACTGGCCCAGTCCCATATTTTTTAAATGTAAGATACAATCAAGATCCATTTTATTGGGATATAAGAACAGTTTATTCGATTCATAATTTAATGTATCAAGGTAGATTTTCAAAAAGGTCATTTGAAAGAATGGGATATTATATTCATGGAAATAGCTTGAATTTTATGGAAATAGGAATAGGATATTCTGATGTGGCAAATACAGTAAGTCCAACTTATGCAGAAGAAATTAAGTATCCATATTTTGCTGAAGGATTGGAATGGATAACGAACAATAAGAAGATTTATGGTATTTTAAACGGAATAGACACAGATGAGTTTAATCCAGAAAAAACAGAAGGAATAATCCATTTTAATAAAGATTCTTTAGAGAAAAAAAGAGAAAATAAATATAGATTACAAGAAAAATTAGGATTACCAAAATCAGATAATGCTATGATTTCAATAGTTACAAGACTTGTAGAGGGTAAAGGTTTAGATTTGGTATCAGCAGCATTAGAAAATTTATTGAAATATGATGCTGTCCAAGTTGTTATATTAGGTAGTGGTGATAAAAAATATGAAAATTATTATGACTATTTAGCAGTAACATATCCAGATAAATTTAAAGTATATTTAGGATATAATGCACAATTAGCGAATCAAATTTATGCGGGGAGCGATATGTTTCTAATGCCTTCTAGATATGAGCCATGTGGTTTAAGTCAAATGATTGCCATGAGATTTGGAACGGTAGCTATAGTGAGAGAAACTGGAGGACTAAAAGATACAGTAAAACCGTATAATATTTTTAAAGATGAAGGAAATGGTTTCTCATTCACAAATTTCAATGCTGATGATATGTTGTTTACAATTAAAGTTGCAGAAGGAATTTACTATGATCGACCAGATATTTGGGAAAAATTAGTTAAACGAAATATGGAATTAGATTTTTCTTGGGATAAAGCTGCTAATGAATATTTAAAGTTGTATAGAGAGGCTAAAACTCATTAATATATAAAAAAATAAAACACACATTGTTGTGTTTTATTTTTTGTTTTTAATATTTTTATACTATATTTTTGATGATTATTGAATACAGTTAATTTAAAATTTAAGTGAAAAAAGTATAAAAATGTGATATAATGTAAAGAAAAAGTGTAAAGGAGCATAGCATGAAATTTTCATTAATTATGCCGACAATAAATGTAACAACAGAGTTAAAATTGTTTTTAGATAGTTTAAAAAAACAGACATATAAAAATTTTGAGCTAATTGTAGTGGATCAAAATAAAGATACGAGAGCTTATGAAATAATAAAATTATATGAAGAAGATTTTGAAATAAAATATATGAAAAATAATGAGGTTGGACTTAGTGTAAATAGAAATAAGGGTCTTTTTATGATGTCGGGAGATATTGTTGCATTTCCTGATGATGACTGTGAGTATAGTCCTGATTCATTGGAAAAAGTAGTTAAATATTTTGAAAAAAATAAAGATAAAAAAATATATTCTTGTAGAACATTGGAAAAAGGTAAAGATTATGGAACAGGAGTGATGCTTGATTATAGTACAGAAATTACTAAAGATAATGTAGTAGAAACTGTAAAATCTATAACTTTTTTTGTAAATTATACTTTTGAAGATTTAGAATTGTTTGATGAAGATCTTGGAGTAGGGGCATATTTTGGAAGTGGAGAGGAAACTGATTATGTTTTAAGATTACTTCATAAAGGGTATAAGGGGGATTATTATCACGATGATATTATTTTTCATCCAGCCAAAAAAGGGAATTATGATGATTTAGAGAGAGCAAAAAAATATGCTTTAGGTTATGGAGCTTTAGTAAAAAAAGAAGTATTTGAGAGAAAGAATTGGAAATATTTGATTAAATTTATAAAAAAATTACTGAGAAATATTGCTGGTATGATAGTTACGAAAAATAAAAAATATCATGGTGTTGTATTTGAGGGTCGAATAGAAGGATTTTTTAAATATAAAACAAATAAAAGGTAATGGAAGGAGAGATGATATTTATATAAACTTAAATATCAAAAGTTATGGATAAAATAAAATGTTTAGTTAATATGCTTGTTGCATCTATATTGTATCCTTTTACAAAAAATAAATTTAAAAATAGAAGGATTTGGTTAGTTGGTGGAAATGCAGGAGAATTGTATGCAGATAACGCGAGGGCAATTTATGAATATGTAAGATCAAAAAAAGAAATAGAGGAATTTTGGGTATTGAATGAAAATAGTTCAATCAAAGATAAAATTCCTGGTGAAATATTGATAAAAGGAAGTGTAAATGCGTATTTACATTTTATGAATGCAGAAGTTGTAATGTTTTCACATTCAATATCAGCTGATATTGTTCCTTTTTTATATGTAGTGCCATTGTTAAAAAAATTTCATTATAAAACATTAAAAGTATTTTTAAATCATGGAACGGTAGGATTGAAAAAAAGAAAAGCATTAAATGCAAAAACTGAGAAAATAGTAGAAAAAATGGTACAATCGTATGATTTGAATATTTGTGATTCAAAATTTGAGAAAGATGTGAAGTCAAAAAGTTGGTGGAAAGTTCCTAAAAAAACTACATTTGTTACAGGTTATCCAAGATATGATAAGTTGTATAATGCAAATGTTCGAGAAAAAGAAATATTTTTTATGCCAACTTGGCGACCATGGCTTAAAAATAATGTTGATGATATTCGAAAAACGGAATATTTTAAAAATATAATAAATTTATTACAAAACGAAACATTAAACAAATTTTTAAAAATAAAAGATATAAAGATGTCTGTTTATATTCATCAATTAATGCACGATTATTTTGATAAATTTAATGATATGAAATTTGAAGGAAATATTAATATATTGCCTAAAGATGCAGAAATTACAAAAGAAATAATGAAGTCAAATATGTTAATTACAGATTATTCAAGTATAGCTTATGATTATTTGTATATGGATATGCCAATTTTATTTTATCAATTTGATAAAGATGAATATGAGAAGAAAATAGGTTCATATATTGATTTGAATAATGATTTGTTTGGGGAAGTGGCTTATACGACTAAAGAGTGTGTAGAGAAAATTGTAAAAATAATAAATAATGATTTTAAACATTTGGAAGATATATCGAAAAAAGTAGAAAAAATAAAACCTAAATTTTTAGAATATACAGATAAAAGCAACAGTAAAAGAGTGTATAAGTTAATTGAGCAAAAACTAGGAGAAAAAAATGGAAGAAAATAAAGTATCGATAATTATTCCAGTATATAATGCTGAAAAATTTATTGGGAAAACGATAGAAAGTGTTTTAAATCAAACTTATAAAAATTGGGAAATATTGATTTTTAACGATAAATCAAAAGATAATAGTTTGAAAATAATAAAAAAATATAGTGAAAAAGATAAAAGAATAAAAGTTGTTGATTCAAAAGAAAATGTAGGTGTTGTAGCTGCGAGAAATAAACTTACTGAAATAGCAACGGGAGAATTTATAGCTTTTTTAGATGCAGATGATTATTGGAAACAAAATAAGCTAGAAAAACAAATAAAGTTTATGCTAAAAAATAATGCTTTAATAAGTTGTACCGAATATACTAGAGTTACGGAAGATGAAAAAGAAATAAATGATATAATTATAAAAGAAATAATAACTTATGAAGATATGCTTAAAAATAATTATTTGGGTTGTTTGACAGTTATATATAATGCAAATAAACTTGGGAAAAGATATTTCAAAGAAAGAGAAAAAAATGAAGATTATGTTCTTTGGTTAGAAATCGTAAAAGAAACAAAAATAATTTTTGGATTGAAAGAAAATTTAGCATTTTATAGAGTTTTAAATAATTCAAGATCAAGTAATAAAATAAAAGCAGCTAAAGACAGATGGAATGTTTATAGAAAAATTGAAAGATTATCATTATTCAAGAGTATTTATTATTTTTTACAATATGTGATAAGAGCATTGAAAAAAACAAAATAATTAAAGAGGTAAAAAAATGGCAATGAGTGGAGTTAGGCGAAATTTTTCTTCGTTATTTGGAATTTTGACGGTAGTAATGTATTTGTTTGGATTTTTAATAATTGGAAGAGGACTGAGTTTTAGAAATATTTTAATAATAGTTGTAGCTTTATTAATGTACTATGTTGCAAATATTTTTAGTATACGAGCGAGAAAATATAGTTTACGAGAGTTAATTTTATCCGTTGGATTAAATTTCATATTGTTATTATTTACAATATTGGTTAAAATCTTAGGTATATATGAAAGTATAGTGTTATTTGGAATTGTGACAATGTTTCAAATTACATTTAGATATATAGTAAATATGGCAATTGTTAGAAAACAAAAAATATTATTTGTTGGTGAAAATAGTTATACAAAAGATTTATTAGAAAGTTTAAAAAATGATGATCAATATAAATTAATGGGATTTTTGAAAGATGAAAAAGATGAAACTTTACAAAAAATAGTTTTAAAAATGTGCGCAGTGGGTAAAATAGATATTATTGTTGATTTTGGAGAAGATTTATTAAAAGATCCAAAACTTGTAGATATTTTACTTCAATATAAATTAAGTGGATTACAATTTTATAATTATTTAGAATTTTATGAAATGTATGAAAATAAATTGCCGGTATCACATTTGAGTTCAAAATGGTTTTTGGAAAATAGTGGATTTGAAATATATTATAATAATTTTAATTTAAGAGCAAAAAGATTATTAGATTTAATATTTGCAATAATAATCGGTATTTGTACATTACCATTAATGATAATGGCGGCAATAATAGTAAAAATTGAATCAAAAGGGCCAATATTTTTTGTTCAGGAGAGAATAGGGGAAGGTAATAAAAAATTTAATATAGTAAAATTTCGTTCAATGACAACGGATGCAGAAAAAAATGGTCCACAATGGGCAAGTAAAAATGATAATAGAGTTACGCATTGGGGGAAAATAATGCGTGCAACGAGAATAGATGAATTACCTCAATTATGGAATGTATTGAGAGGAGAAATGAGTTTTGTTGGGCCTAGACCGGAAAGAGAATACTTTATTCAACAACTTGAAAAAGAAATACCATATTATAATTTAAGACATACAGTTAAGCCTGGATTGACAGGATGGGCACAAGTTATGTATCCATATGGAGCGAGTGTTGAAGATGCTTATAGAAAATTACAATATGATTTGTATTATATAAAACATCATGATATAATTTTTGATATAAAAGTATTATTAAAAACTATAACGATTGTAATTTTTGGAAAAGGAAGATAAAAAGGGAAGGCGAAAGAGGAAATGAAAAATAAAAAAGAGTATAAAGAATATTTTGATATAAAAAAAGAAAGAGAAAGAGATAGAAGACTTGTAGATAGTTTTAATTACGCGATAGAAGGGTTAATAACAGCGATTAGAAATGAAAAACATATGAAAGTTCATGTAATTGCAACAATACTTATATTAATCTTGGCTATTTTTATGAATGCAAGCAAAGTAGAAATATTAATAATTTCAATTTCAGTTGCATTTGTAGTAATAACAGAGCTTATAAATACAGCAGTTGAAGCTTTAGTTGATTTAGTTTCACCAGAAAGACATAAATTGGCTAAAATTGCAAAAGATGTTGCAGCTGGAGCAGTATTAGTTGCAGCAATAAATGCTTTAAATGTTGGATATTTGTTATTTTATGATAAATTACTAGATATATTTGATACTCATAATAAAATGCACATAATAGCAAGTAGAAAAGGTAATATTTCAATATTAATTTTAGTTTTAATTGCAATTATAGTAATAATTATTAAATCATTTTATAAAAAAGGTACACCACTTGAAGGTGGAATTCCGAGTGGACATAGTGCTATAGCTTTTGCAATTTTTGGGATAGTATTATTTATGACTAATGATGTTAGAGTTTTAGTTTTAGTATTTTTAATGGCATTATTAGTTGCCCAAAGTAGAGTAAAGGCAGGAATTCATAGTATAAGAGAAGTTTGTGCAGGTGGAGTATTAGGGTTTATAATATCCACAGGGATTTTATGGATAATGACAAGTTTTGGGATATTGTATAATTAAATAATGAACCTCTAAATAATGAAAATGTTATTTGGAGGTTTTTAAAATATAGTTAATACTTGGAGGAACAATTATCTTAGAAAAAATACTTTAAAAGTATGACACTTTGAGTAGCAATTTACAATTCATAAAAATTAAAGGAGCCAAGCTACAAATAATAAAAAAAATATGTTATAATAAATGGGTTTATACCAATTTTAGGAGAAAAATAATGGAAGATAAAAGTGAGAAAAAAGATCTTGTAATAATAACAGGAATGAGTGGAGCTGGGAAATCGGAAGCTATGGATTTTTTTGAGGATAGAGGTTATTTTTGTATAGATAATTTTCCAATAAATTTATTTCAATATTTGAATGAAATATTTATTAGTAGCGAAAAACGAGATAAAATTGCAGTAGCAATAGATATTCGTAATCAAGAATTTATTGAGCAATTTCATAAGCAATTGAAATTATTGGGTGATTTGAATATAAATTATACAATAATATATTTAGATGCGAGAACAAATGTACTTGTAAATAGATATGAGCTTACTAGGAGAAAGCATCCATTAAATAAATACGATACTTTAATTGAAAATATTGAAGCTGAAAGAAAATTAATAAAAGACTTTATGTTGAGAGCAGATTTAGTTATAGATACATCAAAAACATCTGTAAAAGAATTTGAAAATATATTAGAAAAAGAGTTTGTGCATAAAACAAAAAAACTTAGTATAAATTTAACATCTTTTGGATTTAAGTATGGAATACCGTTAGATATGCATTTAATGTTTGACTTAAGATTTTTACCTAATCCGTACTATATTCCAGAGTTAAGGGAAAAAACAGGAAATCATGAAGATGTAAGTAATTATGTTTTAGGATTAGAAGAAAGTCAAGAATTTTATAAAATGCTATATGATATGTTAATGTACTTAATTCCAAAATATGAAAAAGATGGGAAAGCCCATTTAAGAATAGGAATTGGATGTTCAGGAGGCCAACATAGATCTGCTACTTTTGTGAATAAACTTTATGAAGATTTGAATAAGAATTTAAACTATAAAGTGACAAAATATCATAGAGAAATTGGAGATAAAAAAGAATTATAATGAATGAAAATATAAAATCGCCTATTCCATATAACGAAATTCCGATAAATCCGGGAGTTTATCTTATGAAAAATGAGCGAGGGAAAATAATTTATGTTGGTAAAGCAAAAAATTTAAAAAATCGAGTTTCATCATATTTTAAAAATGTAAATTCTCATAATGTTAAGACGTTGGAATTGGTAAAAAATATAAGAGATATTGAATTTTTTATATGTAATACTGAGGTTGAGGCATTGATTTTAGAAAATAATTTAATAAAAAAAAATAAACCTAAATATAATATCTTATTAAAAGATGAAAAGACTTATCCATATATAAAATTTACAAAAGAAGAATTTCCAATGCTTGAAATTGTAAGAAGTACGAAAAAATTAGATGAAAATGGAGAATATTTTGGACCTTATCCGATGGGAATTTTTGCTGCAATAAAAGTTTTGTTAAGAGTTTTTCCAATTAGAGATAAAAATAAAACGATAAGTTATATTACACAACCATATTTAAAACATTTTATGAAAAAAAATGAATTTCATAAAATAACTCCAGAAATAAAAGAAGAATATTTGAAAAATGTTGATAATTTAAAGAAATTTCTTAGAAATCAACAAAATGATATTTTAGAATATTTAGAAAAAAGAATGCAACAATTTAGTGAAAATATGGAGTTTGAACGTGCAATTTCTGAGCGAGAAAAAATAAAATTATTAAAACGAATGCAAGAAACACAAATTATAGAATATAGTAAAGAAATTGATGAGGATGTGTTTGTATTTGAAGAAAAACGAGATCAAGTATTTTTATGTATTTTAAATATTCGTGAAGGAAAAGTTATAAATAAAAATCATATTAAAATATCTATGGAGACAAGTCAGGAAGATAATTTATTTGAAAGATTGATTACATCTTATTATGAAAAGAGAAATATCCCCAAAAATGTAATATGTAATTCAATTTTTGAAAGTCAAGAAGAACTTATAAAAGCTTGGGCAAAATTAAAAAAAGGAAAAGAAATCAAAATGTATTTTCCTAAAATTAATAGTCGTAGATATCAATTATTGGAAATGGGATATTTAAATTTGAATGAAGAAGTAGAAAAACATTATAGACAGAAAAAAATAATAAGAGAAGGTTTAAATAATTTAAAGAGAACATTGGATTTAAAGAAAAATCCTTATAGAATCGAATGTTTTGATATTTCAAATATTCAAGGGACAGATCCAGTAGCAGCAATGACTGTTGCTTTGGACGGGGTGCCAACACCAAAAGAATATAGGCATTTTAAAATAACGGTAAAAGATACACCAGATGATTTTTTAATGATGAGAGAGGCATTAACACGACGATATAGTAAGTTAGAACCTGACCAAATGCCAGAATTGATATTAATAGATGGTGGAAAAGGGCAACTTGGTGTTGCAGTTGAAGTACTTGAACAATTAGGGAAAATAAATTATACGGATATAATAAGTATTGCAAAAAGAGAAGAAGAAATATTTAAAGATTATGAAAAAGAGCCTTATTTATTTAAACGAAGTGATGAAACATTGAAAATACTTCAAAGATTAAGAGATGAGGCACATAGATTTGGGATAACACATCATAGAAAATTAAGAAGTAAAAGAAATGTTAAAAGTGCATTGGATGATATTAATGGAATTGGTCCAAAAAGAAAAAAAGAGTTAATAAAAAAATTTGGATTAATAAAAAATATAAAAAATGCAACATTAGAAGAATTGATGGAAATTGTACCTCAAAAAATTGCTATTGAAATATTGGAAAATTTATAAAAAATTATAATTATAAAGGATTTGATAAAAATGAGTTTGGAAAATAAATATGGATGAAGCTGCAATAAATAATTCAATAATAGAAAAAGATGTTAAAATTGTCGGATTTATTATTAGATAAACAAAAAAATAAACTAATTTTCTTTTGGAGATATTAGTGAAATTAAGACAAAATCAAATAAAATTAAAAAGAAGGATTTTAGTACTTGAAAATAATCAATTTCATGGGTATACTTATAATGAAAATAATATAATTATTTTTGTTAGTGGAGAAAATCCAGTATATATAAAGATTATAAAATAGATATTAATTTGGAGAGAGTAAATATAAAAGATTTATTTTTTAAAAATTCAAATTATTATGTTTCAGATTTTTTTAATTAAATATACATTTTAGTTATTACAGAAAATAAAAATAGTAGGAGGAAGTATGAGTGACTATATTTTAGAAATGAAAAATATGAGGAAAGAATTTTTTGGTGGTAAAATAGTTGCAAATGATGATATCACTTTAAAAGTGAAAAAAGGTGAAATTCATGCAATAGTTGGTGAAAATGGAGCTGGAAAATCTACATTGATGAAAATACTTAACGGACTATATATCCCAACATCTGGAGAAATATATTATAAAGGTGTAAAAACAGATATTTCAAGTCCTACAGTTGCTGCAAATTTAGGAATTGGAATGGTTTATCAACATTTTATGTTAATTGATACTTTAACAGTTGCAGAGAATATGGTTTTAGGATTTGAACCTAAGAAAAATGGAGTATTTTTTGATTTGGAAGAGGCTAGAAAGCAAGTAAGAGAAGTTTCTGAAAAATATGGACTAAATATTGATCCGGATGCTAAAGTTTCAGATTTATCAGTGGGAATTCATCAAAGAATTGAAATTTTAAAAGTTTTATTTAAAGGTGCAGAGTTATTAATATTTGACGAACCAAGTGCTGTACTTACTCCGCAAGAAGTTATTGAATTGTATGGAATAATGAGAAATTTAGTAAAAGAAGGAAAAACAATAATTTTTATAACTCATAAATTACATGAAGTATTAGAATTATCTGATAATATAACAGTAATTAGAAGAGGAAAAGATGTTGGAAATTTATTAACATCTGAAGCTACAAAAGAAAAAATAGCAAATATGATGGTTGGAAGGGTTGTATTATTTGAAGTTGAAAGACCAGAAGTGGAAATTGGAGAAACAGTTGTAAAAGTAGAAAATTTAGTTGTAAAACATGGAAATATAGAAAAACTTAAAGGTGTTTCATTTGAAATAAAAGAAGGTGAAGTGTTTGGAATTGCAGGAGTTGAAGGAAATGGACAAACGGAATTAATAGAAGCATTAGCCGGATTAGAAAAAAATGTAAGCGGAACATATAGCATTTCTGGAGAAGAAGTATTAAATAAAACACCAAAAGTGATAAAAGATAAAGGGTTGGCACATATTCCTGAAGATAGACATAAAAGAGCGACTATTGATGATTTCACAGTTGAAGAAAATATGGCTTTAGGATTACAAGATTATTATTCTAAAGGAATGATAATGGACTTTAATAAATTATCGCAAAAAACAAATGAGTATATTGAAAAATATGATATAAGACCTGCAGAGTGTGGTAAAATAAGATTTGGTGGACTTTCTGGAGGAAACCAACAAAAAGTTGTTGTAGCTAGAGAACTTGAAAGAGAAAATAAATTTATAATAGCGGCACAACCGACAAGAGGTGTTGACATTGGAGCTATTGAAATGATACACAATACAATCTTGAAAGAAAAAACTAAGAAAAAAGCAATAATGGTTGTATCTGCTGAACTTTCAGAAGTTATGGCTTTAAGTGATAGAATTGGAGTAATGTATTCTGGACAAATAGTAGGAATATTAGATAGAAAAGATGCAACAACTGAGAAAATAGGAATACTTATGGCAGGAGGAAAATTAAATGACTAATATAAAAAGTATAGTGAAGAAAAAAATTATAGAATTTTTACCTTCAATAATTGCAGTTTTAATTGCAGTAGTTGTAGGTGGATTGATAATGATTTCAAAAGGAGTTAATCCGTTATTGGCTTATTTTGATATGGCAAAAGCAGCATTTTATCAAGCAAGTCCAAGATCGCCCTTTTTAAGCGGACTAGCTAGGACATTATTTACATCAACACCGTATATTTTTTCAGCTTTAGCAGCAATGATTGCATTTAAGGCAGGATTATTTAATATAGGAGCTCAAGGACAAATGGTAGCAGGAGGATTAGCTGCAACTTTTTGGGCAATAACATTTAAAAATTATTTTTTAGGGAATGCATTTATCGTTACATTAGTTGCGATTTTAGGTGGTTTTTTATGGGCTGGAATTGCAGGATATTTAAAATCAAAATTTGGTGTAAATGAAGTAATTAGTACAATTATGTTAAATTATATAATGATAGAGATAAGAGGATATTTACTAAATGGAATTTTAAAAGATCCATTATCACAAAATACACAATCACCTAAAGTTTTTGAAGGTTCAAGATATATAACATTGTTTTCTAAAATAACAAAACAAAATTTAAATATAGGATTTTTAATAGCTGTTATAATTGTAGTTTTAGTTTATATATTCTTTAAATATACAAAAATGGGGTATAATATTAAAGCTGTAGGTCAAAGTGAAACAGTTTCAGAAAATGCAGGAATTAATCCAAAAACAATGATGTTTATAGCAATGGGACTTGCAGGGGCTGTAGCTGGAATTGGTGGAGCTGAAAGAGTGTTAGGAGGAGCGGCTCAATATGCATTTACAGATCAAATAATGGGTGATGCAGGATTTACAGGACTTGCTGTAGCTTTATTAGGAAAAAATAATCCGTTTGGAATATTAATTGCTTCTATTTTCTATGCGTCACTTGATGTTGGAGGACAAATGTTACAGCAAAAATATCAAGTAGATAAAGAAATTGTATTAATAATTCAGGCGTTAATAATAATATTTGTAGCAGCAGAAAACTTATTTAAGTTCTTCATTGCGAAAAGAAGGGAGAATAAATAATGGATTTATTATTTTTATTAAAACAAACATTAATAATTGCACCACCTATAATGATAACGGCAGTTGGAGCGTGTATTTGTGAAAAGAGTGGAGTAACAAACTTAGGATTAGAAGGAACAATGTTAAGTGGAGCGTTTGCAGCGGCAGTAATGAATATAATGGGTGGGAATCCATATTTAGCAATTTTGGTAGGAATTTTAGTAGGTGGATTAATTTCAGCAATTCACGCATATATTAGTATACATTTAAAAGGTGATCAAATAATAAGTGGAGTTGCAATAAATTTATTTGCATTGGCGATAACATCATATTTGATTAAGGCGATATTTAAAGCAGCAGGAACTACGCCCGCAGCACAAAATTTAGCAAATCAAAATTTAGTATTAATAATTATATATATATTATCATTTTCTACATATATTTTTATGTATAGAACAGTACTGGGATTAAGAATAAGAGCAGTTGGAGAACATCCATTGGCAGCTGATACGGTAGGAATTAGCGTTTATAAAGTAAGATATATAAGTGTAATTTTATCAGGGATGTTTGCTGGATTAGGAGGAGCGTACTTAACTACAGTGATGTTACCAGCATTTTCAAATAATATGTCGGCAGGAAGAGGATTTATGGCAATGGCAGCGATGATTTTCGGTAAATGGAATCCACTTGGAGCGATAGCAGCAAGCTTATTATTCGCTTTAGGAGAAGCATTTGCAAATATAGCTAAAGCAGGGAAATTTCCAGTTCCACAACAATTTTTAACAATGATACCGTACGTATTAACATTGTTAGCATTAGTAGGATTTGTAGGTAAATCAAGAGCACCAAAAGCATCTGGACAACCATATAATAAATAAAAAAGCAAATTAAAAAGCTACATTTTAAATTAAAGTGTAGCTTTTTCCATAAAAGAAAGAGGGTATTAAATGTCAAATTTATTATTATTTATAGCGATATATTTACTTTTTAAATTAAATTGGGATAAAATAAAAAATAAAATTGAAAATATAGAAGAATACAATGGGGAGTTTATTTATACATTTTTTTATCGATTTTGGAAAAAAGAAATGTATTTTGATTTAAGTGAAATTGAAGAAATTTTATTTACAAGGATGGTCATAAATAAAAATAAATTTGACAAA
>CALHVR010000104.1 GCA_938037005.1 uncultured Leptotrichiaceae bacterium
TAGAATGAAAAACACTATAATATAATGCTTTTAAAAAACTATATTTTTTTATAAATTCAAAAAAAAGTAATATTGCACCTATAATCTCAGTTATAAATACAATAAAAATTACTTTTTTTAAAAATTTTTGAATATTAAAAAGTGTTTCTACATTCCTTTCTTCTTGTATTATTTTTTTTGTTTTATAGCTTATTTTTTTAGAAAAAACAAGTATAAAGAATGACGATATAGTAATAACACCTAAAGCTCCCATTTGTATAAGAATAAGTAATATTGTCTTACCTACAATATTATAATCAGTTGCTAAATCCTTAACTGATAATCCTGTAACACAAATAGCTGAAGTTGCCATAAATATCCCATCTATCCATTTGATTTTCTCTCCTCCGGTTGTAGATAGTGGCATTGATAACAATGTTCCGCCTATTAAAATCATTATTATAAACGAAATTAATATTAAAAAATATGGAGAGAAAAAAAACTTATTTTTCATCATATTACACCTTACAATTCTACTCCGACTCTTTTTTGATTTTCTTCAATTAATTCTGTAAATTCAATTATTTTACCCGCTATTTGATATAAATAATCTTTATCGTCAATTAAATTTTCAACTCCTTTAAATAAAACGTCCCAACATTCATAAACTTTTGGAATCATATTTTTCCCTGTTCTTGTTAATTTAGTAAATGACTGTTTTCCACTTTTCACTCTTTCAACATATTTTTTTATTATTAATTTATCTACGAATCTTGTCACTGTCGAAGGTGCTATCGTTAATGCTTCTGAAATTTCATTCACTGACATTCCTTTAGGTTTATCTTGTAAAATCAACATTAAAAAAGCATGTGTTGGACATATATCTAATTCTGAAAACGACTCTTCCGCCACTTTATTTACTATTCTAAACAATCTTGAAATTGTAAAATATAAACAAGACTTTACTTCTCTTTTTCCCGTACCACATTCCATTGTTATTCCCTCCATCTTAATTTTTTACTTGTATATATAAATAATATTACCACTATTTTTTATTTTTGTCAAATTTTCATGTGGAAATATAATGTCATTTTTTACTATTTTTTTCAAAGTAATAAATTATAGTTAATTTTATTATAATATACACCGGAATGGCTAAGAATGCTCCTGCTATACCAAATAAAGCTCCACCTATTAAAACAACAAGTAATGTAGTTATTGGGTGAATATCTACTGATTTACTAGTAAGCCAAGGTTTAACTATATTTGCTTCAACCGTTTGAACAAGAGTTATTAAAACTACTATCATTACAACTAATTTCCACGATTTCGTTAAAGCAAATAAAATTACTGGAATCAATCCAATAAAAGGCCCTATAAATGGAATAAAATTACCCATTCCAATAATTAACGAAAATAAAAGGCTATATTCCATTTTTAAAAAGAAAAATATAATATACGAAGCTATACCTACAATTATACTATCCAACATTGTAACTTTTATATATTTCCCTATTGCATCATCTATTCGTCTTATTAATGGTATCCATTCTTCTTTATCAAGTTTTATCAAAATATTTTTTACTCCATTATCCATAGATTCATAACTAAATATTAACATTATTGTAAAAATTGGTGTCATAAATAATAAACTGAACATACTTGAAAACCAAGAAAAACTCGAATTTAATATTTTAAAACCTTCTCCTAAAATGGTATCTTTTGATTCTAATAACACCTTTTTCATATCAATATCACTTGATACTAAAATATTATTCACATTATTTTGAACTGTTTCTTGATTTTTTATAAAAAATTCTACTAAACTTGAAATTTGATTACCAATTAATGGTATAAAAGCTAAAGTTATATAAATCAATATTGTAAAAAATATGCTCAAAACTATCAAAATTGCGAAATTTCGTCTAAAATCAAATTTTTCTACAAGTAAATCTATGAACGGCATCAACGAATATACTATTACAAATGAAAGCGCAAACGGAACAATAGTACTCATTATTATTTGAATTGATTTTTCAAAATAACTATATACTTTAAAAAATAAAAATATTGACAATAAAATTAAAACTACTATAGATAATATATTTTTATATTTAACAAATCTTTCTTCTGTATAAAATTTCATTTTTCCTCTTTTCTATTATAAATTAAGTGTTTAGATTTTCCTAAACACTTTTTAAATTTTATTAATATCTTTCATTTTTTTTATTGAAAATAATATCGATTGGACATCCTTCATATCCAAAATATTCTCTTAACTTGTTTTCAATATATCTTTGGTAAGAAAAATGAATTAAATCCGGATTATTTGAGAAAAATACAAATTTTGGTGGTGCTTGACCAACTTGTGTTCCGTAATTAATTTTTACTGCTCTTCCTTTTCTTGTCGGAACTGGATTTTGAGCTATCATTTCTCCTAAAATTTGATTCAATAAACCTGTGCTTATTTTTTTATGATATTCTTCATTTATAAACTTAGCTTGTTCTAAAATATTTACAGTTCTTTTTCCAGTCAAGGCTGAAATAGTTACAACTGGTGCATAATCTAAAAATGGTAAATCTGCTCTAATTAAATCTGTAAATTCTTTTACTGAATTATTATTTTTTTCAATCAAATCCCATTTATTAATCGCAATAATTATAGGTTTTCTCTCATCATAAATCATTCCAGCTACTCTTTTATCTTGATCTGTTAAAAGCTCTGTCGCATCAAGCATTAACACACATACATCTGCTCTTTTTATTGACTTCATCGCTCTTAACACTGAATAATATTCAATTGAATCTTCAATTTTTGATTTTCTCCTAATTCCTGCTGTATCAATTAATGTGTAAGTATCTCCATTATACTTTAAGCTTGAATCGATAGCATCTCTTGTCGTTCCTGCTATATCGCTTACAATTGCTCTTTCTTCATTTAATAATTTATTAACTAACGATGATTTTCCTGCATTTGGTCTTCCTAGAATTGCAATAGAAAGCCCTTTTTCTTCATCTTTTTCATTTCTATCATCAAATTTATTAATTACTGCATCAAGTAAATCCCCTAAATTTGATTTATGTTCTCCTGAAATTCCAATTACATCTTCAAAGCCTAATCCATAAAACTCAAAAATATTTTCTTGATCTTTTATATAATTATCTATTTTATTAACTGCAAGCACAACTTTTTTATCTTTTCTTCTTAAAACTGTCGCAACATCCTCATCAAGGCCTGTTATTCCAGCTTTTCCATCTACTAAAAATATTGCTACATCAGCTTCATCTATTGCAACTTGTGCTTGTTGTTTAATTTTTGTCATCATAAAGTCATTTGATCTTGGTTCAAGTCCTCCAGTATCCACTAATAAAAACTCTTTCCCTGACCATTCCATTTCTCTATAGAGTCTATCTCTAGTCACTCCAGGCTCATCTTTTACTATTGATAGCCTATCTCCAACTAATTTATTAAATAAAGTTGATTTTCCCACATTCGGTCTCCCGACGATTGCTACTACTTGTTTCATTTTACCTCCTAATTTTTAATACCACAGTATTATAAATTTTCTTTTTTATTATTTCACTTTATATCCTGTTAATTCTTTAAATATATAATATTTCTATCTAAGAAAGAAAATTTTTACATCTTTATTACAATTAGCTTATTCATCTCATTAAGTTTTTCTTCCAACTCATTTGTTGCCTTTAACCTCATAGTCACTCTATCTGAATAATTTTTATCTAATATTTCAATATGGTATTCTTTTTGATTTGCATTTAAAAAACTTTCAACTTCCGATGTGTACTCATACTCATAATCTACAATATACAACGCTTTTTCTACATAATCTATTATACCAGCTTCATTCACCGCAAGTTTTGCTGTTTTCGCATAATTTCGTATAAGTCCACCAGCTCCTAATTTTATACCCCCAAAATATCTGGTTGCAACCAAAGCAATATTATAAACATCTAAAATATTTAAAATTTCAGCCATTGGTTTTCCTGCTGTATTACTAGGCTCTCCATCATCATTATATTTAAAATATTCTTGTCCATTTTCTATAACACGATAAAGCGGCACATTATGTGTTGCAGTCGGATGCATTTCTTTTATTTTTTTTATAAACTTTTCAGCTTCAGATACTGTTGTAACAGGCTTTATATATCCAATAAATTTTGATTTTTTTTCTTCATATTCGATAATTGTTTCTTTTTCTATTGTTTTCATTATTTTACCTTTTATTTGCTGAAAATATTTTATAAATTCTACTATTTTCTAATTTTTCAAGATTACTTTTTGATAAATTTTCTTCCAACGAATTATTTAACTCTAAAATCGTATTGAAATTTAAAATTTCCATTTCTTTAAAATATTTAATAACATTTTCTGAAGTTTTTATATCATTAGCTATATTATCTAGGTAATATTGTACTGCATCATTTATTTTATTTTCTTTTATATATTCTCGAATTGCTCCAGTATGATACTTCAACTCATACTCATAATATATTTCATCTGTCACTATATTATTTGGATCTTTTCTTGACTTATCTAAATCTTTTAATATTTCTTGCATTCTTTTTTTCCAATCATTATAATCTTTAGCTTTTGAAAGGTTATAATATTTTGCAAGCCAACTATTTTTATATTTACTAAATACTATTTCTTTATATTTATTTTCTTCAACTTTATTACCTGATATTTGATTGTAAATATACAACATAGTAATTTTTTCTAAATCAAAAGGAATACTATTTATATAACTATCAAAAGCATATTTTCCTTTTTCTCCTAAAAATTTATCCTTTGAACTGTTCAAGTAATGTTCTAACAATTTATCAGCAATTATATAATTTCTATTATCTTTTTTCAATAATTCTTCCATTCTTTTTTCATAATCTTGTGCTGCATTCATCTCTATTTTGTAACCTATTTCTTGTGATAATTTTTTAGTTTCATCTATTATTTTTTGATCTATACCTTTTTTTGATAAATTTATCTGTATTTTTTCATTTTCAGTTAATGCAAATATTCCAAAGCTTGACATTAAAAATATTGTTAATCCTACTAATTTTTTCATATTAATCTAATATAATTTTATATAATTATATATTTTCCTCCTTACTATTAAATAATTTCTATTGGTACATTTACTCCTATTATTCTTAACGAATAAATTAAAATTTTGCTAAAAATATTTGTAAATAATCCTGTATAAACAACACCAAAGACTATTATCATACCATATTTTTCTATTTTATCGTAAAATTTTCTAACTTTATCATTCCCAAAAGCATGAACTATTCTTCCACCATCTAACGGTGTTATAGGAATTAAGTTGAATATTGCTAAAACTAAATTTATTATATAAGTGTAAATCAAAAAGTTTACAACTATACCTATCATTTCACTATCATTAAATAGTAAATATTTTAGTATTTGTGGACTTAAAACGTACTTTAATAATACTCCACTTATTAGTACAAAAAATAAATTCACAACAATTCCTGCAACTGCTACTGCAAATCTCCCAAATCTATTTGGTTTTAATCTATAAAAATTTACTGGTACCGGTTTTGCCCAACCTACTAAAAATTTTGTCCCACTTAATAACAATAATAATGGTAAAATCATCCCAGCTATATCTAAATGTTTTAATGGATTTAAACTTAGTCTTCCTTCTCTTTTTGCCGTATCATCTCCAAACTTATAAGCTACATAACCATGAGCTACTTCATGAAAAGTCATCGAAATTACAAAAACAAGTAAAGAAATTACTAAATCCCATGAAAATTCAAAATTTTTAAATGTATTTAATAATAATGATGCTAAAACAACAATAATTATTATCAATTTTAATTGTGTTTTTTCAGGATTCATATATCTAAATTGACTATAATATTTTTTTAGAAATTTCATATTTCTCCTTTCTTCTACATCATATCATTATATCATATTTTTTGTTTTTTTGCTTAAGAATTTTAATCCCATATACAGTAAAATATAGTAAATTATAACAAAATATATATTTACTTTAGGTACTCCAATTTGCAATAATGGAATTTTTGATCCCAATAATATAAATCCTTCAAATGCACCATAAATAACTTTAGTTATAAACGATAAAATTGGATTTAAAAATTTTATTCCTAAAATATTAATAAGTGTTACTCCAAATAATGTATTTACTAATATTGTCCCAATTGGAACTCCAATTATATTAAGTAAAAATGAAAACAGAGGTAATTTTTCAAAATAATATAAAAATAAAGGAATACTTGTTACCTGTATTATTAAACTTAATACAGTTAATTGCATACTTTCCTTTATAATTCCATCTTTCATTTTATCAAAATATCTTTTTTTCAACATTTGATTTATTACAGGGTATACATAAACTATTGCAATTACAGCCATATAAGATAACTGCATAGAAATATCAAATATTGCGTATGGATTTAGAACTAAAATTATTATTAATGAAATATTTAATGATTTTTTTACATCTTCTTCTTCAAATATAATTCTTGCAATTATCATCATAATACCCATTATATATGCACGTAAAATTCCCGGTGACATTCCAACCATTCCACAATATACACTTAGTACAATCATCGCCAGTAAATACTTAGCCTTATAGTTTAAATTTACAATATCTAATAACTTTACAATTCCCATTATAACTAAGCTTATATGAGAACCTGAAATTACGACTAAATGTGCTAGTCCTGTGTACTTAAATTTATCATTCATCGTTTTAGAAACTTCAGCTTTTTCTCCTAAAATTGATGCTCTTGAAAAGGCATATAAATTTTGCTCAGTTATAAAAAGTTCGTCAAATATCTTTAAAACATACCGCCTAAATTTATTTAAAATCCCACTTCTATCACCTAATATTTTCCCTTCCATAGTATAAAATCCATTTTTTGAAATTACCTTTCTCACTCTAAACTTCACTGTATAATATCCATAATCTAAATTTTTACTATTTTTTATACTATACATCTCTTTTAAATACTTATTTTCTATTTTTTCAACCGTTCCTATTTTCCCATCAAATTTTACAAATAATGTATGATCACCCTTTAATTCTCCTCGATACGTTATAAAATTTATATAAAAATAAAATAATAATCCACTTACTAAAAATAACCCAAATATTTTTAAAATTTCCCCTCTATTAAAAAACACTATAACTCTACCTCCCATAAATGAGTTTTTAAATATTCCTCATTTATCTTTATAGGTTTTTTAGCTCTATAAATACTTATTATTGGATATTTTATTGCTGTTATAGTATTTGTTGAAATTCTATAAAAAATTTTATTTCCTTCTTTATTCAAAAGAAAAATTGAAAATCCTTTCTCAAAATTTCCATCCAATGTCGTTTTTCGTATAAAATCCTTATTTTTTTCACTATTATTTGTCATATATGACAAATTAGGACTTATTTCCATTTTATCAATTATTTCTTTTTCCCCACTTTTTTCATCTATAAAATAAACTTTATTTTCAGATATTTTAAAATCAAGTATATATTCTTTTTTATTTTCTTGTGAATATTTTTGTATCTTTCGTACAAATTGACTTATATTCCTTTTTTGTATGGCAAAATCTTGCTGTTGTTTTTTATTTTTTATACTTCCTGTAACTATTGAAAATAAAATTACAAGAATTGAAATA
>CALHVR010000105.1 GCA_938037005.1 uncultured Leptotrichiaceae bacterium
TTACTTGAAAAATTAGATAAATCAAAATTAGGAAAAACTTTTGAAAATTTTGATGAAAAATTAAATTTATTAGAAATTTCTAAAACTTATGATGAAGGATTAAATTATACTATACCATATTCATATATGGCAACAGGTATAACAGTAAATACAAAAGTTGTTGGTAAAGATTATCCTAAAACACCTGATATATTCTTAGAAGAAAAGTTTAAAAAGAGAATGACTATGCTTGATGATGGGCGTGAAGTTTTAGGGTTAGCTCTTCAATATTTAGGATTTGAATCAGATAGTAAAAATCCAGAAGAATTAGCAAAAGCTAAAGAAAAAATACAAAGTTGGGCTAAAAATTTATCTAAATTTGATTCAAATGCTTCAGGAAAAGGAATGGCAAGTGGAGAATTTGTTGTAGTTCATGGATACCCAGATATTTATTATGAATTAGAAGGAAAAGGTGAAGAAGATTATGATTACTTCATACCACAAGGAGCTATGATGTATATAGATAGTATGGCTATAACAAAAAATTCACCTAATAAAGAAAATGCATATAAGTTCTTAGAATTTTTATATAGACCAGAAAACTTTAAAGAAGTTCTTAAAGTTCTTAGAAATCCAAGTATAATAAAAGGGGTAGAAGAAATTTCAGAAGTAAAACCAATAGTAAGTAGTGAAGAAATACTTAAAAAAGCAAAATTACCAAGAGCATTAGATGAAGAAACAAAAGAAGCTCAAGATAAGGTATGGACTGAAATTAAATCAGGTAAATAATAAAAGAGTATAAATAAAACATAGTAAAAGTCGTAGTTGTTATATAAACTACGACTTTTAAGTAATATATAAAAATTATACAAACTTGATAAATTCTATTGACATGAATATTTAAATTATGGTAAACTAAAAATAACCCTGCCTTATGAGAAATCATTGGGCAAAATCCAGAGGGAAGGAGAAAAGAAAATGACAAATTACGAAATTATGTTTATTCTTTCAACTCAGTTAACTGAAGAAGAAAAAAAAGCAAATGTTGAATTAGTAGAAGCAACTTTAACTAAAGCAGGAGCAACTGAAGTTAAAACTGAAATTTGGGGAGATAGAAAATTAGCTTATCCAATTCAAAAGAAAGAAAATGGATATTATGTATTAACAACATTCCAAATTGAAGGAACTCAATTGGTAGAAGTTGAAACAAAATTAAATATTACTGAAGCAATTTTAAAATATATAATTGTTAAAAATGATTAATAAAATAATAAGGGTATAGCTGAGGTTATAAAATAAAAAATATGATATAGGGGGAATTATTATGAATCAAGTAACATTGCTAGGAAGATTAACTAGAGATCCGGAGTTAAAATACACACCAAGTGGGAAAGCGTTCTGTAGATTTAGTATAGCAATAAATAGAGAATTTAATCGGGAAGAAACAGATTTTATTAACTGTGTTGCGTGGGATAAAAGAGCTGAAACAATAGCAGAATATTTGAGAAAAGGTAGAAGAATATTGCTTCAAGGAAGAATACAAACAGGAAGTTATGATAAGGATGGTCAAAAAGTTTACACTACTGATATTATAGTAGATAAGTTTGAGTTTATAGATTCAGCTAATAGTAATAATAATGGACAATCTAATTCTTCAAATTTTGGAGTACCGGCACAAACAGTTAATAATTCTTATGTAAATGATGATAATGATATGGAAGATGAAGATTTTCCATTTTAAAAATAAACTAGGAGGTGCGAGATAAATGAAACCGTCTAACGATTTTAAAAGAAGAAAAAGAAGACCAAAAGTTAAATTTAAAGTAGAAGATATTAACTATAAAAATGTGGATTTATTAAAAAACTTTATGAATGATAAAGGAAAAATCTCTCCAGCAAGAGTAACTGGATTAGATGCTAAAATCCAAAGAAAAATAGCTAAAGCTATTAAAAGATCAAGACAAATAGCTTTAATGCCTTATACTAAAATAGAAAAATAAGAATTAGTTTATATAGCTATCTCAAATGTATGAGGTAGCTTTATTTTTTATATAAAGGTGAAAATATGAAAACAAATAATAAAATAAAAATAATTTTATTAATAACATTAATATTTATGAATATCTTGTCTTGTGATTTGAAAACAGAAAAAAATGATAAAGATACTTTGAAAAAAGAATATAATAATCAAGATATTTTTAAAGATTTACCACTTGAAAAAGTGAGTGAAAGATTTGATATAATGTCTAAAAAGAATAAAATTAAATTAAAAAAATTTGAAAGATTAAATTATGATGGAAAAAGTTTTTATTATAGTGAAATTATGAATAATGAAAGAAGTAGCTATACAATAGAATATATTGGAATAGATGTAAGAGGATTATTTTTTAAAGTAAATTCAATAAATGCTGAAAATTTATTTGTTATTCAAAATTTTATAATTAATTTAATTGAAGTATCTGATGCAAAAATAAAAAAAGCAGAAGCGAATGCAATTTATGAAGAATTGCTTGGTAAAATGCAGCAAGGAGAACTTTTTAGTAAGACAGATTATAAAAATGGAATAATTTATGGGTTACAGATAGATAGTCAAAAAGGAGAATTAATCTTCTTTGCCCAGTAGAGTTTTAAAGAAAGAGGGAATAAATGAATTTAGAAAAAAGAGCACAAATACACTTTATAATTTCGATGTTAATATTTGGAACTATTGGACTTTTTGTTAAATTTATACCGTTATCAGCTGGAATAATTGCATCGAGTAGAGGTATTTTAGGAGGGCTATTTATTTGTATTTTGCTTTTAACAAAAAAAGATAAAATTTCAATAATTTCAATAAAAGAAAATTTTAAGATGTTGTTGTTATCGGGATTCTTAATAGCGTCAAATTGGATATTTTTATTTGAAGGTTTTAAATATTCAACAGTTTCAGCAGTTACAGTGTTATATTACTTGTGTCCAATATTTTTATTAATATGGTCAGCAGTATTTTTTAAAGAAAAAATATCGATAAAACAAGTGATTTGTATAGTTATAGCTTTAATTGGTGTTGTATTAATTTCTGGATTATTAAATGGAGATGGAAAAAGTTTAAATCAAATAAAAGGAATTGTATACGGTATTTTAGCTGGAGTTTTTTATTCGTTAGTAATTTTATGTAATAAGAAATTAAAACATGTTAAACAACCAGAATCAACAATGATTCAAATATTTATAGCAGGATTATTCGTATTACCACATGCTTTGTTTACGACTAAAGTTATAAATATTTCAATGAATATGTATAGTGTTTTTATGTTATTAATTGTTGTGATAGTACATACTGGAATAGCGTATGTTATGTACTTTGATGCAGTTTCTAAATTAAAAACAGGAACAGTTGCAATTTTGAGTTATTTGGATCCAGTGTTTGCATTAATGATGGCAGTATTATTTTTGAAAGAGAAAATGGGAGTTATTGAAATAATAGGAGCATTATTAATATTAAGTTCAGCTTATATTAGTGAAAAAAATAAAAATTAAAAAGTTTTTTTATCTTTTTTGATAAAAAAACTTTTTTGATTAAAAAATATAGTTTTGTATAGCAGTATTTAATGTGATAAAATATAAATATAAAAAATAGGTAGGTGATAAAGTGAGTTTAGTTCAATTTAATAAAGTATATAAGCAGTTTGCAGGAGAATATATATTAAAAGATATAAATTTTACGATAGAAGATAAAGATAAAATAGGTTTGGTTGGATTGAATGGTGTTGGAAAATCAACAATAATTAGGATGATTTTAGATAAAGAGAGAATTGATGGAAATGAAAATAATGTAAATGAAGTTGGAGATATTATAAAAAATCCATCGATGAAAATAGGATATTTATCACAAGAACATAAATTTTCAGATGAAAAAAATACAGTTTATGAAGAAATGTTGACAGTATTTGAACAAGAAAGAAAAATATATAATGAATTACAAAAAGTAAATATGTTATTAGGAAGTGCCCGTGGGGCAGAATTAGATGAATTAATAAAAAAATCAGCAGAATTATCGTCGCTTTATGAAGCAAAAAATGGATATGAAATAGAATATAAAATAAAACAAATATTGACAGGACTTGAGCTTACAGAAGAATATTATAATTTATTCATAAAAGATTTGAGTGGTGGAGAGAAAACGAGAGTTTCACTTGCTAAATTACTTTTACAAGAACCGGATTTGTTAATATTGGACGAACCTACAAACCATTTAGATTTAGTGTCAATAGAGTGGTTGGAGGAATATTTAAAAAAATATAATAAAGCTTTTTTACTTGTTTCACATGATAGAATATTTTTAGACAATGTATGTAATAAAATTTTTGAAATAGAAAATAAAAAATTGTATAAATATGATGGAAATTTCTCATCATTTATCATTCAAAAAGAGATGATTTTAAAAGGAGAAATTAAAAGATATGAAAAAGAGCAAGAAAAAATAAAAAAAATGGAAGAATATATTGATAGATTTAGAGCTGGAATAAAAGCAAGACAAGCTAAAGGTCGTCAAAAAATATTGGATAGAATTGAAAGAATGGATGATCCAGTGTTTAATCCTCAAAGAATGAAATTAAAATTTGAAGTAACAAGTGCAACTGGAGATAACGTTTTAAAAGTTAAAGGTGTTGAGAAAGAATTTGATGGGAAAAAAGTTTTAAATAACATAAATTTTGAATTATTCCGTGGAGAAAGAGTAGGGATAATAGGTAAAAATGGAATTGGGAAATCAACTTTGCTAAAAATAATCGTGGATAAAATGAAGGCAGATAAAGGGGAGATTGAATTTGGATCACGAGTGAAAGTTGGATATTATGACCAAAACCATTATGATTTAACTCCAGAAAATAATATTTTGCAAGAGATTAATAATTCTTTAAATATAACGGAAGAATATTTAAGAAGTTTAGCAGGAGGATTTTTATTCTCAGGCGAAGATGTATTGAAAAAAATAGACAAGCTGAGTGGTGGAGAAAAAGTAAGAGTATCATTTTTGAAACTTTATATGGAGAAAGCAAACTTTTTAATATTGGACGAGCCAACAAACCATTTAGATATTTATTCAATAGAAGTTTTAGAAGATGCACTTGAAAATTTTGAAGGAACGATGCTTGTAGTTTCTCATAATAGACATTTTTTAGATAGTATTTGTAACACAATTTATTATTTGGATGAAAATGGATTAACTAAGTTTAAAGGAAATTATGAAGATTATAAAGAAAATCTTAAAATTCAAAAAAATAAGATTCAAACAATTTCAGTTGAAATGAAATCAGAGCAAAAATTATCTTACCAAGAGCAAAAAGAACTTTCTAAAAAAATATCTAAATTAAAAAGAGATATAGTAAAATTGGAAGAACGATTAGAGAAAATAACGATAGAAAGAGAAAATTTGAATGTTGAATATGAAAAAGCCGGAAGAGAAAATGATTTAGAAAAACTTATGAAGATTCAAGAACAGTTCGATAAATTTGATGAAGATGAAATGAAAATTATGGAAGAATGGGAAATTAAAAGCGAGGAATTAAGTGAATTAGAAAAATAATAAAAATATAAAAAAGCTAGAAAAAATCTCAACGAGAGAGTATTCTAGCTTTTTTGTCTTAAAGATAAATTGTTATTAAAAATCCGGAAATTATAGAAACAATCCATAAAGTTATTCCAAATAAAAGATTTTTTCCTGATAATTTTTTTAACGTATTTGTATTTAACGCAGTTCCTATTAGATAAAGTGATAATGAAAGTAACATTTTACCGATTAATGTAAGAAATTTGTATAAAGTAGATAAATGTAATGTACTACTTATAATCGTTGCACCAATGAAGTAAAGAATAAATGTTGGAAATGTTATTTTATTTTTTTCGCTTTTCGTAAAAATACAAAGTCCAATAACCATAGGAATTATCCATAAAGTACGAGTAAGTTTCATAATAGTTGCAATTTTTAATGCTTCATTGCTGTGAGTTGCAGCAGCTGAAATAACAGAACTCGTATCGTGAATACTTAAAGCTGACCAAATTCCAGCTTGTGTTGCGTTAAGATTTAAGTATTTAATAAGAAACGAAAATAGAAATAATGCTACAGTGTTAAGAATAAATACAACTCCTGTTGAAATAGCAATTTCTTCATCGTTTGCATCAATAACGGGTGCAGTTGCAGCAATAGCACTTCCTCCACAAATTCCAGTTCCAAATATTATCAGTTGTGAGGATTTGTTTTTTAACTTGAATAAGTTTGCTAGTAAAAATCCGGCTAAAATAATAATTGATAAACTAATGGCAGTTTGTAATAGACCTTTACTTCCAATTGAAATTACGCTTGAAATGTTTAATCCGAAACCGAAGAGAATAACAGCAAGATTTAATGTTTTTTTACGAATTTTATTTGTATTTTTGGGAACAGAAATTAAAGATAAACTAATTAGGAAAATTCCCAATATTAATGCAATTCCGGAAGCTAAACTTTTTGTTACCGAAAAAAGTGGAAGCAATAAAGCGATAATACAGCCTGTATAAAAATTAAATTTTTTCATATAATCATCTCCGTTTTAAAGTATATAAATAATATAGCAAGAAATGAGATGATTTGTCAAAATTATTTATTTTTATAATTAAAAATGGCATACTAACAGGGAATTGTTTATTATAAAAATAAAAAGGAGTGAGGATTTATGAAAAAAATATTAATTATGTTGTCGTTGTTAGCGTCAGTGCAATTATTTTCTGCAAATTATGAAGTTATACAAAGTAATTTAACACAACAAGAAATGAATAAAAACAATGTGCAAATAGAAAAAGCTGTACAGAGAGATTATGGGAGATTGTACTCAGAAATTTCAAAAAAAGTCAATAAAGAGGGAATAGATTCTATATCTGAAACGTTTTTATCTGTGTTAGAAATTGAAAATGAGGACTTGAAGAGAGTAATTAACTTAGAAATAAAAAAAGGGCTTAATAAAATTTTTGATTTAATAGAAAGTAAAAGAGAGTTTGAGATTATTAAAATAAGATATGTTGCTAGTAATGTAGTAGAAGTAACAGTAAAATTAAAAGAACCAAACATTGATAAAATATTATTGTTTAGATTATTGTCTAGTTCTTTTTTTGAAAATTACAGAATAGAAGCAATAAGTATGTTGGAACAAAAAAAATTGTCAGAAGAAGATGCGAGAAAAGAATTTGTTAAAATATTATTTAATAATAAAAAGCAATTAAAAGATGTTACAGAAGTTGAAATTTATAAGAAAATGATAGAATTGATGATAAATGAGCTTACAGTTAATGTAGAAAAATTGTTAAAAGAAAAAGCAAATATTTATGAATATGAAGATAGTTTTTATTTAGAAAAAAATGGAGATAAATGGGAAATACCCGAACTTGAAGAAAAAATAAAAAGGTTTCAAGAGAATAATTTTTAGGAAAAAATTAAAAATCAATAATATATTCTTTTTATCTTAAAAATACAATGTATATATAATATAAGTTTTGGATTATAAAAAAATGAAAATGTTATGAGATAATAGATATGTGACAAAAAAAGAAAGGTTTCTGATATAATAAAGTTACGACACTAATTAAAAATGATATATTAATGGTGAATTGTTTATTATAAAAATAGAGAGGAGTGAAGATTTATGAAAAAAATATTAATTATGTTGTCGTTGTTAGCATCAGTACAATTATTTTCAGCAAATTATAAAGTAGTTGTACAAAGTAATTTAACACAACAAGAAATAAACAAAAATAATGTGCAAATAGAAAAAGTTGTACAGAGAGATTATAGGAGATTTTTAACGGAAATTTTATCAAAAACTGCGAAGAAGGAAATAACACCTATAATTGAAGCAGTAATATCTATGATAGAAGTAGAAAATGAAGACATAAAGACAATGATTGGAACAGAAATGTTGAAAGGGTATGATGGAATTATTAGTTTAGTGTCAAGTAAAATAGAATTTAAAATTTTAAAAGTAAGATATGCAGCGAGCGATGTAGTAGAAGTAATAGTGAAAATAAAAGAACCAGATACATTTAACATATTGGCAAAAGCATATGACTTTGATTTTGAATCATCTATAATGAAAAAAATAATGAAAAAAATAGCAATGTCAGTACAAAAAAATTTATCGGAAGAAGAGTTGAACAAAGAAATTGTTAAAATATTATTTGATAATAAAAAACAATTAAAAGATGTTACAGAAGTTGAATTTTATAAGAAAATGATAGAATTAATGATAAATGAGATTACAGTTAATGTAGAAAAATTGTTAAAAGAAGAAGGAAATTATAATGAAGATGAATTTAGTCTTTACTTAGAAAAAAATGGAGATAAATGGGAAATACCGGAACTTGAAGAGAAAATAAAAAGGTTTCAAGAGATTAATTTTTAGAAATAAAAAGTTAAAAATCAATAATATATTTTTTTTATCTTAAAAATACAATGTATATATAATATAAGTTTTGGATTATAAAAAAA
>CALHVR010000106.1 GCA_938037005.1 uncultured Leptotrichiaceae bacterium
CATTATTTATTTCTACTAAATTTACTTTTATATCATTTTGTAAATTTGCATTTACTTCCCAATACTTTTCAGGAACAAACGCTTTTATTTCATCTTCTAAATCACAAATTAATTTTAATGCAACTGACTGTACTCTTCCAGCACTTGCATTTTTACTAATTGTTTTCCATAATAATGGACTTATTTTATATCCTACAATTCTATCTAAAAGTCTTCTTGCTTGCTGTGCATTTACAAGATTTTCATTTATTTGTCTTGGATTTTTTATTGCATTTGTTACAGCAGTTTTTGTTATTTCATTAAATTCTATTCGTTTTGTTTTTTCAGGCACTTTAATATAATTTGAAATGTGCCAAGCTATTGCTTCTCCTTCTCTATCTTGGTCGGAAGCCAGAAAAACAGCATCTGCTTTTTTCGCTTTTTCTTTTAAATTTTTTAATACCTCACTTTTACCTTTTATAACTTGATATTTAGGTTCAAAATTATTCTCTATATCAATACCTATTTTCGTTTTAGGCAAATCTATAACATGTCCAAATGATGCAGTTACTTCATAACCTTTCCCTAATATTTTTTCAATTGTCTTCCCTTTTGATGGTGACTCTACTATTACTAGTTTTTTCGCCATTTCATCTCCTATCTATTAGTTTTCTACTAATTCTAATAAATTTTATATCACTCTAATATATTTCCCATTTCCTGTTTCTGTTATAAGTCCTTTTATTCTAAGTTTCATCAATATTGATAATACATTTTTCACATCTATTTGTAAAATTTCATAAACATTTGCCCATATTTCATCAACACTCATTTCCTCAATTATTGTTTCATAAACTAATAATTCATCATTTTCTAACTTATCTACTTTATTTGTAGTATCTTTTATATCCCACAGAAATTCTTTTGCAATATCTTCAGCACAAGTTACCAATTTAGCTCTATTTTCTTTTATTAAATTATTACATCCTTCAAATGAAGGGTAATTTATAAATCCTGGAATAGCAAAAATTTCTTTATTTAATAAAAATCCTAATTCAGCCGTTATTAATGAGCCTCCTGACTTAAAACTCTCACCTATTAAAATCCCATCCGATATTCCAGCTATTATTCTATTTCTTTTTGGAAATGTCCATTTTGATCCCGGTGTTCCAAGTGGATATTCACTTATAATTGTTCCTTCTATTGATATTTTCTCCCAAAGATACTTATTATCTGGTGGAAACACTACATCTAACCCTGTCCCAACTACTGCAACCGTTTTCCCCTCTTTATCTAAACTTGTTGTTAAAGCTAAAGTATCTATCCCTTCAGCCAATCCACTTATAAGAGTTATATCATATTCCAATAATTCTTTTACTATTTTCTCACAAGCACCTTTTCCGTATTTAGTCATTCTTCTTGTTCCAACTACTGCAATATTTCTTCTTTTTCGTCCTTTTTTTTCTATTTTCTTACCTTTTATATACAAAAACAAGGGATAATCAACAAGCTGTTTCAATTCTTTTGGATATTCCCTATCTTTTGGTGTTAATATTCGTATTTTTCTTTTATTATTCTCATGTAAAAATTCATCTATATTTATTTTGTACGCTTGATCTAACTTTTTCTTTAACTCATTATTAAACATTTTAAAATGTTCTGTAGCATACAAATCCTCAAATTTATTGTACATTTCCATAAGTTTTCTTATTTGAGTTTCTGTAAGTTTTACCTCTTTTAACTTTAACCAATTTACCATTTCAATTAACCCCCATTAATTTTATTTAAGTTTTCATTTTACTTTATTATTTACTTGCTAAAATACTATTAATTTCTTCAATAGCTGTCCTAACTTCAACTGTTGGATTTACATTTGCATATGCTCTCAAATCATTCAAAGCTTTATTAAATTCCCCTTTTGATTTATAAGCTATTCCTCTTCCCAATCTAGCTTCAGCATTATTCGTTTTTGATAATATTCTATTATAATAATCAATTGATTGATCGTAATCGCCTATTAATCTTGACCCTATTGCTACAACAAATAAATTTCTTAAATCACCTCTTGTGTCCCTTTTAGAAACATTTACAGCTCTTTCATAAAGTCCATCTTTAAAATATAATTGAGCCATTTTATATATTGTTTCAGAATTACCTGTAGCTAAAGCTGATCTTTCATAATTATCATAAGCAACAAATTTTGACCCATCTGATACATCTTCCTTTGGTCCAACTTCTTCTGCTCTTTCTTCTTCTTTATCATCTTCAGTCTTTGTTTCTTCCTTTGTTTCTGTATCTGTTGATTGTTTTTGATTATCTTCTGTATTAAATTGTGATTGTTGAATTACTTGTTGAATAATATTTTCTACATCTTTTTCAGCTTTAACAACTGTTACAAGCCCTAGAGCTATAATAAGAATTAATAATCTTTTTTTCATTTTTCCTCCAACTTGATTACACTAAACTATTAAAATTCAAGATTTTTATTAGTTCTTGGGAATGGAATAACATCTCTAATATTTGTCATACCTGTTATATACATTAACATTCTATCAAATCCTAACCCAAATCCTGAATGTGGCACGCTTCCATATTTTCTTAAGTCTAAATACCACCAATAATCTTTTTCATTTAATCCCATTCCATTAATTTTATCTAATAAAATATCATAATTATCTTCTCTTTGACTTCCTCCAACTATTTCACCAATTCCTGGAGCTAATAAGTCCACTGCTCTAACAGTTTTATTATCATCATTTAATTTCATATAAAACGCTTTTATATCTTTTGGATAATCTGTTACGAATACTGGTTTTTTGAAATGTTCTTCAGCTAAATATCTTTCATGTTCTGTTTGTAAATCTATTCCCCATTCAACTTCATATTCAAATTCTTTTTTTGCATTTTTTAATATTTCTATCGCTTCAGTATACGTAATTCTATCAAAATCATTGTTTACTAAAGTATCTAATCTATTAAATAAATCTTTATCTACAAATTTGTTAAAGAATTCCATTTCTTCTGGAGCATTTTCTCTTACATAATTTACAATATATTTAATCATTTCTTCAATTACATCCATATTTACATTTAAATCTGCAAATGCAATTTCAGGTTCCATCATCCAAAATTCTGCAGCGTGTTTCGGTGTATTAGATTTTTCTGCTCTAAATGTAGGCCCAAAAGTATATGTATTTTTAAATGCTGTACAAAAAGTTTCTACATTTAATTGTCCACTAACTGTTAAATTGGCTTCTTTTCCAAAGAAATCTTGTTTAAAGTCAATATCACCTTTTTCAGTTTTAGGAATATTATTTATATCCATTGTAGTAAGTCTAAACATTTCTCCTGCACCTTCGGCATCACTTCCAGTAATTATTGGAGTTTGAACATATACAAAGTTTTTTTCTTGGAAAAATTTATGAATTGCATAAGACAATAAAGATCTAACTCTAAACACCGCAAAGAAAGCGTTTGTTCTAGGTCTTAAATGTGCTATAGTTCTTAAAAATTCAAATGTATGTCTTTTATTTTGTAATGGATAATCTGAATCAGCTTTATCATAAATTGACACATTTGTCGCTTTAATCTCATAATCTTGACCACCACCTTGTGATTCAACTACTATTCCTGTTACTTTTATTGATGATGATATTGTTAATTTTGAAATTTCTTCAAAGTTTTCTAATGATTCATCAAATACAACTTGAATAGGTGTAAAAAAAGTTCCGTCATTCAAATTGATAAACCCAAAGTTTTTTTGTGCTCTAATTGTTTTTACCCATCCATTTAACGTTATTTCTTTATTTAAATATTTACTTGTATTTTTTTGAAGTTCTCTTAATTCTAATAACATTCTTACTCCTTTATTTTTAAAAATTATTTCTTTTATATTTAATTATAACATATTTTTTATAGTTTTTTAAGTTCTAACAAAAAATTTACCATCTTTTATATACATATCTTTAATTTTTATTTTAGTGTTTTGATTGTCTTTTCCATATTCATAAATAGGATTTGTTGCCATATAATTAGAAATTAATTCTTTTATAATCCCTATATTTTTTGATGAAGACAATTGCTCTACACCATTTTTATCTACAATTTTTTCAAATGTAAAATCAACTAAATACATATTTTCTTTTTGCATATCGTATTTTATTTTCGTACTCATATACATTTTTCCACTACTTCCTGAATTTCCTAATAAAGTTGCATCATAATCCGTTTCAATATACATTCTATCTCCTCTAAAATCAATTTTAGGATTTCTTAATGTCAATTCTCCTACTAATAACTTTTTCGTCATTGGAAATCTTTTTTCTATTTTTCCTTGCATTATTGCTTTAGGAACATGAATTGTTTTATTTTCTAAAAAATCACACGATACTATAACACACATCATTATTAGCACTCCTAATAATATTTTGATTCTTTTTTTCATTCTCTAATCTCCTTATTTTTTATTTTTAAATATAAACTAAAATCTATCTTAAATTAGATCTTGCTATCATATTTATAGTATGTCTTTCTCCTCTAATCGCCATAGAAATTTCAAATATATTCATATATGGACTAACTCCAAGATGAGTTCCATCTCCTGTGTGTTGTATGTCAAATCCAGCCATTTTATTATACATAGCTATCTGTCTTACAACATCAGGTCTTGAACTTTCTTGACTTGTTCCTATAGCTGACATAGCTAATTTTCCTCTTTTATGTATTTGTTTTACTATTGGTGCTATAAGCTCTAAAGTTACTCCCGGTACTGTACCTATAGCAGGTAGTAGTATAATATCTGCTCCTGCATCTATAAATTTATTTATAGCTTCCATATCTACTATTTCTTCATCTACTCCTGCACCGTGCATTTTCCCCGCTATTATAATCCCAGAAAAATTATCTTTTGCAATTTTTATAGCTTTTTCTATTTCTTTGTTAGTAACACCTGTTGCCGGATTTCCTGTTAAACAAATAAAATCAAAACCTAACTCATCTGCTTTTTTAAGACTTTCTATACTTGATGTTCTACCTAAAGAAATTTTTTCTACATCTTCTAACATCTTAGCTTCCATATCTACAGGTTCAAGATTTACTCCAACCGGTCTTCCAACTAATTTTTTTAAATCTCTAATAGGATCATCACTCTTAGGTAATCCTGTTATATTTACATCAAATACATCTATTACATTTAAAAGTATAAGATCTGCTCCAAAAGCACGTGCAACCTCACTATTAGTAAGACTTGGATCAACTGACCTTCCTGAAGCTATATTTTCAGAAAGAACTGTTCTTCCTTCACTTGCATGTATAGCATTCAATAATTCCTCTCTATTCATAGATAAAAAATCACTAGCATTACAATTTAATAATCTCTTAGCCATATTTTCTCCCTTCTAATATTCTATATCTTCAATAGACTGTAAATTTTTATTTATTGTTATACTTTGTACTCTTGTATCATGCATTCTAATCACCCTATCTGCAATAGGAGCAAGAGCCAAATTATGTGTAACTATTATAACAGTAGTACCTTTAATCCTTGCCATATCTTGTAATATTTTCAATACTTGTTTCCCCGTGTTATAATCCAAGGCCCCTGTAGGTTCATCACAAAGTAATATTTTAGGATTTTTAGCAACTGCCCGTGCAATAGATACTCTTTGTTGTTCTCCACCTGATAATTGTGATGGAAAATTATTTATTCTATTACCTAATCCTACTTCTATTAAAGTTTTTTCTGGATCCAGTGCATCTTTTACTATTTCTGATGCTAATTCTACATTTTCTTTAGCAGTTAAATTAGGAACTAAATTATAGAATTGAAAAACAAAACCTACATCATTTCTTCTATACTCAGTTAATTGTTTAG
>CALHVR010000107.1 GCA_938037005.1 uncultured Leptotrichiaceae bacterium
AAAGTAATCAAATCCCAACTCTTGAGCTCTTTTTGCAACTATATCAAGTCTCATTTGGAAACAAGCTGTACATCTTGCTCCACCTTCTTTTTCTTTTTCCAACCCTCTTACGATTTCATAAAATTCTCTAGGTTTATAAGGTTCTTCAATATACCCGACATTATTCCCTGTTTTCTCATTAAATTTATTTATAAATTCCTTTTGAACATATGCTCTTTTTTCATATTCCGCTCTAGGATGTATATTATTATTTGCAAAAAGAATTGTTACATCCGCATATTGACACATAAATTCTAAAGTATACGTACTACAAGGGGCACAACAACTATGTAACAATATCTTAGGTCTTTGATTTTTTAATTTCCAATCTTTTATCAATTTTTCTAAAATTGTATGATAATTTATTTTTTGATTTGGATTCATTCTATCTAAAATTTCTTTTGCGTTTTTAATATTATCATCTAAAATCTCTAAATAAGTTTGTTTATTTTTCAATTTTCTCTCCACTTTATTGATATAATTTTATCTTTTATTATATTCTTCTAATGCCTTTTTCAATACTTTCATTCCATTTTCAATCTCTGTTAAATTATGTGTACAGAATGAAAATCTAGCTTCTTTAAGCCCTTTGTTTTCACCTGAATAAAATCCACTTCCTGGTGCAAACGATAATGTTTGATTTTTATATCTAAATTCTGTTAATAACCATATTACAAATTTTTCTACATCATCTACTGGCAATTCAGCAAAAATATAAAAAGCACTACTCGGTTTAAATGAAATTACTCCATCCATCTCTTTTAAATGATTATACATCAAATCTCTTCTAACTTTATACTCAAGTCTTGCATTGTCAATATAAGTATCTAATGTATTAATTAAATTTGTACTTGCATATTGTTCAATAGTTGAAACAGATAATCTCGCTTGACATAATTTCAATGCTTGTGCAATAAATTCTTTATTTTTTGAAGCTATAACTCCAATTCTTGCACCACATGCACTATAATGTTTTGAAATACTATCCACTAAAATTGTTCTATCTTCTACTTCTTTAATTGTCATAAATGATTTATATTCAAAATCGTCATCATAAATAAATTGCTTATAAACTTCATCTGTTATAATGTATAAATCATATTTTATCGCAATCTCTTTAATCATTTCAACTTCATCATCATTAAAAACAATTCCTGTTGGATTACTTGGATTTGAAAACATAATTGCTTTAGTTTTATCTGTTATCAATTTTTCAATCTCTTCTTTTGATGTCATATGATAATGATTTTCAATTTTTGTTTCAATTGGAACTAATTTTGCTCCTGCAATTTTCAAAAAACTATCATAGTTTGTATAATATGGTTCAGGAACTAAAACTTCATCTCCCGGATTACATATTGTTTCCATCGTAATTTGTATAGCTTCACTTCCACCATGAGTTATTAACATTTCATTTGGCGAAATCTCTATCCCACTTTTGGCATAAGATTGTGAAAACGATTCTCTTAACTCTATTACTCCTGCTGAATTCGCATATTTCACTATTTGTTCTTTAAAATTATGTAATCCTTCAAAAAATGTATCTGGAGTTTTTACATCCGGTTGTCCTATATGTAATTCATAAACTTTTACACCGTCAGCTTTAGCGGCATCTATATAAGGAACTAATTTTCTAATCGGTGAATATTGCATTCCCAAAATTCTATCTGAAAATTTTTGTTTACTCATATTTTTCCATCCTTTTTAATATTCTATTTTTTATTATATTTATCATTTAATGCTTTTAAAATTGAATATGTTTCAATATCCATTACACCATCATAATTTGATGGTCTAAAATGATGCTGAAATGCAGTAACTACATTTTTACTTTGTTTATCCCAAGCTCCTGTTATTTCAATTCCATATCCAAATTTTTTCAACTCATTTTGTATATCTGACACTGGTATTGTATCAAATGTTTCTTGATACTCTGTTTTATAATTTTCTACAATATTCTCATCATACCACATTCCAAGATTATATTTTTCATATAACATTTTCCAATCAAACATCGGTCCCGGATCTGATTTTCTTCCTGGTGCAATATCAGAATGCCCTAATATATTTTCAGCTGGGACATCATACTTATCTACCAAATATTTTACTAAAACAGCAACATTTTCCATTTGAAAAGGTAAATATGGCTCATAAACTCCATTAACAGGTCCTAAATTCACTATTTCAATCCCTATTGATGTATCATTCAAATTATTTCTAGTTTTCCAAACACTTGCTCCTGCGTGCCAAGCTCTTTTTTCTGTTGGTACTAAAGAATAAATTGGATCTTCTATTCTATCTGAAACAAGATAGTGTGAACTTACATTTCTCCCAGTCAATGCTCGTATAGATCCTTCTCTTCCAACAGCCGTATAATGTAAAATTATGTATTTTTCCCTATAATCTTGACTGATAGAATTATATTCTTTACTTATATTAACTTCTCCTACTGAATTTTTTATTTTTTCATATGATTGAAGTGGCTGAATATTTATCGGATTTGTAGTTCCAAATATTGACATATCAATATTTTTAATATTATTTTCATTTACTGCAAATACTAAATTAGATAACGCCATAACACTTAAAAACATAATTTTTTTCATTTTATTTTTTATCATCTTTAATAACTTCCTCCTTTTTAATATTTTCATTACTTGTATCTTGAATTGTATTTTGTTGTACTTTTTTTATAAATATTATACTTAAAATAGCAAAAACTCCCATTAGAATTCTCATTATTGAAGTTATGTTACTGTCAAAATCTACCCAAATTAATATACTCACA
>CALHVR010000108.1 GCA_938037005.1 uncultured Leptotrichiaceae bacterium
TGCCAGTCTTTTAAAATATCCAAATGGATTTCTTACAATTTTTTCTTTTTCATATACCATCTTATAAACTTCGCTCGTTATCATATACATTACAAGCATAGAAGTTAAAACCCCTATTGTATAACCAAAATATAATTCCACTCTTTGTAAAATTATTCCTAAAATTATTACAATTAATAAAATTATTCCATTAAGTTTAAATAAGTCTTTCACATCTTTAGGCATTTTCATCTTCTTTTTCTCTCTCCTTATCTTCCTCTTTATTCATTGTTGTCAACTGTTTTATTAGTGAATAATATCCAGTAATTGCCCCTAAAAACAAAAATATTACTAACAAAATTGGTTGTTCTTTTTGTAAAATATATTTTTTCAAAAGCAAATAAATTCCTAGCATTACAACTATAGGCCCAGCTAAGATATACATCATATTTGTCGCCAACAAAAAATATTTTATCATTTTTTGATTTCTTTTTTCTATTTTTTCATTTTTATTTTCATATCTACCTAATTTTTGTTCTACTTCAAAAATCTTTTCTTCTTCTGTCTTTTCATGAAAAAATCTATTATCATCATTTTTATTTTTATCATATATTTCATCTTTTTCTTTAGAATTTTCAGTCATTTTTCTCATTCCTTTTTATTATAATTTTTTAAAAATGAAAAATATTCTGCTTTCTCCAAATTCTGAATTAGACGCAGTATCATAAATCTCAAATCCATTATTCGTTACTGTTTCAATTAACCAAGTAGGATCATAAATGTATTTGTATTGTTTATCATTATATTTTCTAAACAAATTATCATTTTTATCTTGTCTTATAAACAAATCAATTTCAACTAAATGTTTCTTTTTTCCAAGTTGTTCATGTCGCCAAATACTCGTATATTCATCTTCCTCATCCAAAAACAAATCATTTTCAAAAATTTCATCAAAAATGTCCTCCGTTACAGCATCAAAAATTAAAAGCCCATCTTTTTTTAAATTTACTTCACAACATTTCACAAATTTCAAAAACTCTTTTTCATTTTTCAAATAATTAACTGTATCAAAATTACAAATAATATAATCTACTTTTTCATTATGTTTATAATTTATTATATTTTCTTCTATTAAATTATATTTTTTCTCATCATATCTTTTTTGTTCTAACTTTTTTACTGCTATTTCAAGCATCTTTTTAGAAATGTCAACTCCAGTCACATTATGTCCATCTTTCAACATTCTAAAAATAAATTCTCCTGTACCACACCCTAAATCTAAAACTTTTCCAGCTTTTTTTATATAATTTTTTAAAAATTTATACCAACTATCATAATCTACATGTTTCATAAAAATATCGTATATTTCTGCAAATTCTCTATGTTTCATCTCCTTAAATAATCATTATTTGACTATTTTCTCCTCTCATTTTATTTAAAACTTATCATAGCTGTTGCTCTTCCTGCTTTTTGCCCTTCTCTTCTATGTGAATGGAATTTATATTGTCCATTCTTATCTTTTTCACTATAGGTGTCCTCACTCGCTACTATAATATTTTCTTTTTGTATTCCTAAATTTAACGCCATTATCTCGTTAAATTTTATATTATCAAAATGATATTTTTTTGTATTTTCATTAAACCAAAAACTTTTTTGTATTAATTCACTATTTTCTCCATATTTTTTTATAAACTTTTCATAAAATTCATCTCCTACTTCATAAAATTTAGATTGCATTCCTATTCCGAATGCTACTAAAATATCCTCCATTTTACTTCCATAAGTTTTATTCATAAGCTCAAGTCCATTTTGTAATATTCCTTTAAATGTCCCTGGCCATCCCGAATGCCATACTCCAATTACTGCATTTTTTTTATCATACACAAATATCGGCAAACAATCTGCATAAAATGTAAATATCGCGATATCTTTTCTATTTGTTACAAATCCATCTATATCGCACTCTTTTTCATAATAATATTTGTCCGTGCTTTCGTCAATCACTTTCACATTATTTGAATGTGTTTGAAAAGCAAAAACCTGTTGTTTCTCATTCATTTCCAAGTCATCTAATAACTTTTTTCTATTTTCAAACTGTATCCCTTCAACTTGATTTTCTAAAGGACAAAAGTCAGACATATTTCCTAGATTTTTTTTCGTATAAACTGCTTTTATTCCCAGATTTTCAAATTCTTCTATATAATAATAATTTTCTTTTTCTACAAACATTTATTTATCTCTCATTCATTTAATTTTACAATTTTCTATCTACAAAATATTCCAATAATTTCAATAATAACTCTTTATTTTTATTTTCTAAAAAATTATTTGCTATTATTTTTTTTGCTTTTTCTACATAACCATTTAACATTTCTTTAGTTTTTTCAAGCCCAAATAAACTAGGATATGTCGTTTTCTCATTTTTTTCATCTGTTGATTCTTTTCCTGTTTCCTCAAAACTACCTTCTACATCCAGAATATCATCTTTTATTTGAAATGCTATCCCAATAATTTCTGCAAATTCTAACAATTTTTCTTTTTTTACTCCCTCTACATTCAATACAATTAACGGCAGTTCAACTGATGCTAACAACAATTTCCCCGTTTTATGATTATGAATATATTCAAGTGTTTCTACTCCTACTTTTTTATTTTCAGACTCCATATCTACATATTGTCCACCAACCATACCATAAAATCCAGCATACTCAGACATTTTTTGTATCACTTTCACTTTATCTTTATCTGTTATTTTATTAGAATTTACCACAATATTAAATGCTTCTGTCAATAAAACATCTCCAACTAAAATGGCTGTCGCTTCATCATATTTTATGTGAGTCGTAAGTTTCCCTCTACGATACATATCATCATCCATAGCTGGTAAATCATCATGAATTAATGAATAACAATGTATAAACTCCAATGCCACTGCTATATCTTCAATTTTTGTATAATTTACTTCAAATAAATCACATATCATATACATTATAATAGGTCTTATTCTTTTTCCACCATTCATAACTCCATACTTCATAGCTTCCGACAATCTATGTGGATATTCATATTTTTTCAGCATTTTTTCTAAATTTTTTTCAACAATTTCTTTTTTTTCTTTTAAATATTCTTTAAACATTTTAGTCCTCTTGTTTTATCAAATATAATTTATAGCAAAAAATTTCAGTTTCGTATATTTGATACAATTCTGAAATTTCTAAAATTAATCTAGTTCTTCTGTTTCCATTTTTCCATTTTTTTCTAAAACTTTTAAAACTTTACCCTCTCCAGCTTCAAGCAATTTCTCTGACTCTTTTATCAATTTTATTGCTTTTTCATATTCTGCTATCGAATCATCTAAACTTAATGATTCTGTTTCAAATTTTTGTAAAATTTCATCAATTTCTTTTATATTTTCTTCATATGTTTGTTTTTTAGCTACCATATTATTCTACTCCTTTATTATTTATATTTCATCAAAATATTTATAAAATGTAATTATTTTTTTATTATAATTTCTTTCATCATATTTCACAAAACGACCTATTCTGTCATCCATTTTTTCATAAATACTATGTTCCGAAATGATAATTCCATCTTTTTCAAGTAATTCGTTAATATCAATTCCTTTTATTGTTTTTGTAGAAATATTTTCTTTATACGGTGGATCCAAAAATATTACATTAAACTTTTCATTTTTTCTCCCTAATATTTCTATCGCTCTATGGACATCATTCTTATAGGCTCTACATCTATTTTCAAGTCCTATATTATTTATGTTTTCAATAATTATTCTAAGTGCTTCTGTATCTTGCTCTATCATTATAGCTTTTTTTGCTCCACGACTTAATGCTTCCAATGCCATATTTCCAGTTCCTGAATACAAATCTAAAAATTTTGAATCTAATATTTTTTCTCCAATTATACTATAAATTGCTTCTTTTATTCTTTCTAATGTCGGTCTTGTATCGTGTCCTTCTCTTGATTTTATTCTTCTATTTTTAAATTCTCCTGCAGTTATTCTCATTCAAATTCTCCCTATCTATTAAAACTCAATAACTAAATTATTTTCTAAATTTTCATTTCCTATTAACAATTCATATTCTTTATATTTTAAATTTTCTATTTCCTTAAATTTATAATTTTTATAATTTATATTTTTTATAAAAATACAAA
>CALHVR010000109.1 GCA_938037005.1 uncultured Leptotrichiaceae bacterium
TACCGCTTGGCGACAGCCCAATATCATTTTTGAAATATCTTTTATAAGACAAGACTCATTATACAATTTTTTCATTTTTTTGTCAACTACTTTTTTTCTATTTTTATAAATTTGTAAATTGCGACTCAAAGTGTCATACTTTATTTTATAATTTTAAAATTTTTATATTTACGTACATTAATGTATTTAAACAAATAAAACTTTATTGAAGCAAAATTTTTTTTGTGTTATAATTATGGTCTAAATATAAATATTATTAAAGATTTTATTTGAATTATTTGATAATAAAAGGAGATAGAAATAAAAAAAATGGAGTTTAGTGAAACATATATAGAAGATTTACTTGTTAGAATGGCACATCATTCAACAGGAATTGAAGGGAATACTTTAACTCAAGCCGAAACAATTTCAGTGTTATTACATAATTATATTCCACGAGAAATGAATGAAAGAGAATATTATGAAGTAAAAAACTATAAAAAAGCAGTGGAATTTTTGCTTGAAAATAGAGAGAAAATATCTGTAGATAAGATAAAAAAATATCACGAGTTAATAATGGCTAATTTAGTTGATAACAATGGTAAGTTTAAAATAAGAGAAAATTTAATAATTGGAGCAGATTTTACTCCAACAAAACCGTATCAAGTTCCATATGCGTTGCAAGAATGGTGCGATAATGTAAATTATCGATTAGAAAATACTAAAAATAAAAAAGAAAAAATTGAAATAATATTAGACGAACATATTAAATTTGAGAAAATTCATCCATTTAGTGATGGAAATGGTAGAACTGGGAGAATGTTGATAATAGATTTATGTCTACAAGAAGAGATAATGCCTATTATTATTCCTAAAAATGAGAAAGGTAAATATATAAATTATTTACATACAGAAAATACAAAAGAATTCACTAAATGGGGAATTGAATTAGAAAAAAACGAAAGTATAAGATATTCTAAATTTAATGAAGAAAAATAAAATAAGATAAAATAGAGGCAGTTTTACATAAAAATAGTATAAATAAAAATAGGATTAAAAAATTTAAAATCCTATTTTTATTTTATATGTTTTTCTCAATAAAATCAATTTCTTTTTGTGTTAATCCATAAATCTTATAAATATCTTGATTAATTTCATATTCAAATTTTTGCACTAAAAGCTGTGAATCTTCTAATAATTTTTCTAAATCAATAATTTCATCATATTTTTTATTAGATTTTGCTCGTTCAAGTAAAATTTTATAATCAGAGATTTTTTTATTTGTTGCCAAAATTTCTATAACTTTATCTTCTAAATAAATTTCATTTTCATAAGGTTTTATCGGTAATTTTTCTACAAAATTTCTTATATATCTTAATCCATTTTTACCTAATCCTCCACCAGAATAATATTTTTTGAAAGCATAGGTAATAAAATTTGAATTAAGAAAAGCAATAAGATATTTCAAATTTTTTCCTACAATTAAATATGCCGTATTTAATATATTATATCCATCTTTATCATAATAAAATTGTGGGCTTTGTACCATTTCAGCATAAACAATTTTCTCTTTTTCAAAATCATCTAAATAAGCACAATTTCTTAAATTGTATAGTGTTTTCCCTTTATCACTTCGTTTTGATAATTTTGGCTCAAAGGTATCAAGCCATTCTTTAATTTTAGGATAATCATTTATATTAATTGCATCTGTATTTTTTGTTCCATTATGAATGTTAATCAAATACAACTCTGCAAAATTAATATCATATTTTTTAATGTCTCGCCCACGAAGAAGTGGCTTTATAACTTCACTATTTTTAAAGTCGGCATTTATAAGCATATCTCGTGTTTCTTTATTTATAATAAAAGCGTCATTTAATCCCGTTTTAACTCCATAATTTATAGAAATATCCCATTCTTTCAATGGCTTTCCAATTTTTTCTATTTTTTCTTTTATACTAATTTCTTCCTCATTATGAGAAAATACAAACATTTCACTACTTAAACTATTTTGTTTTAATTTGAAGTAGTCACTATCTCCAATTTTTATACTCATTTCATTTATATTTTCACTATCTTTTTTCGCCTTAAATACAATTATATTTGAATCGACCGTTGCTCCATCAAATATTTTTATACCATTATAGTCAATAATTTCTAAAATTTCAGTATTCTCAAGCAAAAATTGTCTCAAATTTTGCCCATATTTTGCACGAAACCATTTGTTACTCGTAATAAATCCTAAGTATCCGCTATCTTTTTTCAATAATTTATAACCTAATTCATAAAAATAACAATATAAATCAGCAACTCCTGTATAAACAGCATAATTTTTTTGTAGGTGAGGCTTAATTTCCTTTATACTTTCTTGTCTAACATAAGGAGGATTTCCAATTACAATATCAAATCCCCCATTTTCAAATATTTCACTAAATTCTTCTTTCCAATTAAATGCAAAATTTTCGTCAATTTGTTTGTCGTCAACAACAGAATTTCCGTGCTTTATATTTTCATCTAAATTTTCTAACGGTCTTGAAGGGTCTGCCGTTTTAAGCCAAAGTGCCAATTTCGTAATTTCAACAGATTCAGCACTCAAATCTACTCCATATATATTGTTTAACAAAATAGAACTTGTAATATCTTCTGTTAATGAATAACTCCCTGAAATATTAAAACTTGCAATTTGTTCTTTTATATATTCTGAAATTTTCATTAAATAATCAAATGCTTCAATAAGAAAAGCTCCAGACCCACAAGCCGGATCAATTATTTTCATATTTTTTACAGCATCACGGTATTTTTTCCAAAACTCTAAATGTTTTTTAGCATTTGATGAAAGTCCTTTTGTTGTCCAAAATTCTTTAATTTCCGGTAATTCATAATAACCAAGTTCAGCTTTTTTGTCTTCAAGCCAATTTCCTATTGTCGTTTCCACAATATGTCTTGTAATATGTTTCGGCGTATAAAACACTCCTGTTTTTTTCCGTTTTCCTTCTTTTTGATCATATTCTTTATTTTGTAAAGATGATTTTATTTCCTCTAAATCGGTAATACTTTGCTCAAAAATGTGACCTAAAATGTGTTCGTTTACTTGTTCCGAGAAGTCGTATTGTGCTATTTTTTCTAATTCTTCAAAAACAGCATCTTCAATTAAAAGTCCGTCAAGATCCGTGTCTTCTTTAAAAAGACCTCCATTATAACGATTGATATTAAATTGTTTGTTACCAGAATTTATCCAGTTACAAAAAGTTTTAAACATTTCAAATATTCCTAAATATTCTTTACCTTTTTTGACAATCACACTTTCATAAGAATTTCTAGGTAAAAGCCCTTTGTCTTCCGCAAAAGCGATAAATAAAAATCTATCCATCAATTTTTGTGTTTTTTCAAGCAACAATTCTTCATTTACTTCCCTATTATTTACAACTAAATTTTTAAAAACATTTTCTCTCACAGATTTATACAAAGTATAAAATTGTTTTTCTATTCTTTTTTCTTCAGCAATATTTTCCTCAAATAAAACTTTTGTTTTTGGCGTATGTTTTCCACCATCCCCAATTAACGATGTTTTTGATAACAAATATATGAATTTTTGGAAATTTCCCGTTTCTTGTAGCATATCAAGATTAAAATATTCGTATTTAGATTGATCAAGTGAAGTGTAAAGTCTTATTTCATAGTAATTTGATACAATAACCCACTGACAATTTCCATTTCCATATTTTGAAACATACCCAAATGCTTGCTCAACTGCAGTTCTATTATCTCCTTGTCTTTTTTGTTTTTGATCAAGATTGAAATACGGTGCTTTTAATTCTATCACAACACGAACTTTATCCGATATTTTCTTTTTATCTAAATCTTCTTTCGTGAAAAATCCTAGCATTCCATCTGCTTTCGTTCCATCAATTTTCGTTTTTGCCTCTCGCTCCAAATGCCATTCCTCGGCACTTTCACGACTATTTTTATAATTTAATACACCACTAAAAATTTCATTTAAAAATTCTCCTTGAAGTGACTCTTCTTTATAATTTTTTAAATTTCCCGTTTTATGAAATTCTATCCATTTTTCTAGTTTTTTTCTTCTTTCTTGAAGATTATGCTTTTCTAAATTTACTTCTCTAACAGCATTTTCTGTTAATATTTTTTGATTAAATATTTTATTACTCATAAATTTTCCTTTTTTAATTATTTTTTCTAATTTATTATAGCATATTTATATAAATAAAAAATAGTCTTTTATAACATAGATACATAGTCAAATAATTCCATTTTTACAACTTCTATAACTATAAATTCTTCTTTCTTTTCTGCTAATTGTTCAGCAAATATTTTATTTTTTGTTATATTTCTCATTTCTAAATTTTTAGACAATAATCTTACGTATTTCATTCCCATTTCTTCCACAAAATGTAATTCAAATGTTGCATTTTTTTCTTCAATTTTTTGTATTTTATTTTGTTCGGCAAATATTTTAAATTTAACACTTAATATAAATTTTTTCATAATTTCCGGTATTTTACCAAATCTATCTTTTATTTCTTTTACAAGCTCCTCTAATTCTTTATAACTTTCAAGCATTGCAAACCTTTTATACACATTCAATCTTTCTTCTTTTTCAATATAAGTTTCTGGAATGTAACCTTTTTCTTTTAATATTATTTCAACATTTTCCAGTTTTTCTTTATATTCTCCTTTTTGCCTTTTTATTTCCTCGTTTAACATTTTTATATAAAGATCGTATCCAAATGTTTCTATCGTTCCATGTTGCTTATCTCCTAAAATCTCTCCTGCTCCACGAATTTTCATATCTTCCATTGATATTTGAAAACCACCTGATTTTATTCCTTCCACTTTATGTATACTTTCTTCTTTCAATTTACCTTTTGTCGTTAATCCTCTTGTTTTTAATAAATAACAATAACCTTGTCTATTACTTCTTCCAACTCGTCCTCTTAGTTGATATAATTGTGAAAGCCCTAATTCTGCAAAATTTTCTATTAAAATCGTATTTGCATTTGAAACATCAATACCATTTTCAATTATTGTAGATGCCATTAAAACATCGTATTCTCCCTCTTCAAACCTTTTCAACTTATCTTTTATTTCTTTTGGAGTAAGTTGTCCGTGTATAAATTCTATTTTTACAAATTTTGGCAATAACTCTTTTAATTCTTTCAATTTATATTTCATATTTTTTACATCATTATAAATATAAAATACTTGTCCATCTCTTGATAATTCTCGCAATATTGACATTTTTACAATATTTTCATTCCACTCTACAACTTCTGTTATAATAGGAAGTCTATTTATTGGAGGCGTATCTATTATAGAAATTTCTCTTATTCCAAGTAAAGCTAAATTTAATGTACGTGGAATCGGAGTTGCTGTCAATGTAAGTACATCAACTTTACTCCTTTTTTGTTTTATCGTTTCTTTCGCCTTTACTCCAAATTTTTGCTCTTCATCTATTATTAAAAGCCCTAAATTATTAAATTCTACATCTTTACTCAATAAACGGTGTGTCCCTATTATTAAGTCTATCATTCCACTTTTCAAATTTTTCAATATTTCCTTTGATTTTGATTGCGTTAAACGTGAAAATCTTTCAATCGTAATCGGATACTTTTCAAATCGCCGTTTAAATCTCGTATAATGTTGTTCTGCAAGTACCGTAGTCGGTGCAATCATAACTACTTGCTTCCCATTTTCTATCGCCTTAAATGCAGCTCTCATTGATACTTCCGTTTTTCCATATCCAACATCTCCACATACAATTCTGTCCATTATATGAGGACTTTCCATATCATTTTTTACATCTTGTATTGCTTTTTTTTGATCTACTGTTTCTTCAAACGGAAATTCTGCTTCAAATTCTTCCTGCCAAATTGTGTCTTTTCCATATACAAATCCATTTTGTGCTTGTCTTTCTGCTTGAATTTTTATAAGCTCTCCTGCAAATTCTATTAAATCTTCCTCTAATTTTTTCTTTCTTCGTTTAAAGCCTCTTGTCCCCAATTTATAAAGTTTTGGCTCTTCTCCATACGATATAAATTTTTCTAATCTATCTAATTTTTCAACAGGAATATAAAGAACATCTTCATCTGCATACTTTACTTTCAAATAATCTTTTTCTTCTATCGTTTCAATACCTTGATAAAGCCCAACACCATATTGAATATGAATTACATAATCTCCAACTAAAATTTGATTTACTTGTTTATATTTTATACCTTTATTTGATTTTCGTTTTTTCTCATAAATATAGCCGTCAAGCTCTCTGTCCGTCAAAACAAAAGTACCATCAATTACAAATCCTTCAAATAATTCATATTGCACAATACTTATTTGCTTTTCTTTTCCATTTTTATTATATTCTAATACTTTTTTATCATAATTTTTTGTGTATATTTGTACATCTTTTTGCACAGATAATTTTTTCAATTTTTCTTTATCTCTAAAAGTTTCCATTTGTTCTTCTTTAAAGTTCACTGTTTCTATTATTTGACTTTTTCTTTTCAAATTTTCATATCTTTGTCTGTATATATTTTCTTTTTCTCTATCAATTAACACATACTCTTCTATTTTATAATTCAATAACTCTTCATTTTCTAAAATTATAGTTACATCTTCACTTTTTAACTCTTCTATCAATTCCACAAATTCATAATTATTTCCTAATAAAATATTTCCAAATATTTTTATTTCATTTAATTTCGTTATTGATTTTTGAGTGTCAATATCAAATTCTCTTATGCTTTCAAGCTCCGTATCAAAAAATTCTAATCTTATTGGATTTTCTGCATTTGGAGGAAAAATATCTAAAATATCTCCACGCTTACTATATTCACCTTTTTTTTCCAATAGATACGATTGTTCATATCCATTTTCTTGTAAAAATTCTATTACTTCTAAAAATTTATACTCATTTCCTACTTTAAAATCAAAATAATTTACTTTTTCAAAAAATACATCTAAAGTTATTTGTAAATTCAAAAATAATATAAAATCACTTTTATTTCTTAAAATATCTAGTAATTCTATATTTATCCCTGTTAAATCTTCTTTTTTTGATGATATATTTTCAAACATTGATACTGATTTTTTTTCTATATTTTTCCTAATTTTATGATTTAATTCTTGTGTCCCATTACTTAATTCTGTTAAATAATTATCAACCATCGCATAATAATTTTCTAAGTTCCTATTTGATGTTGAAATATATATTATTTTTTTCTCTTTTGAACACATTAAGTTCCACGGAATTAAACCTCTATACATTTTATTCTCTATTTTTAATGAATTTTCATCTATTTTCTTTAAAAATTTTAACTCTTTCATCTTTTTTTCCTGTCTTTTTTATTTTATAACATTATAACAAATTATAATATTATAAACTAGATTTTTTTATAATTTCTTTCCATTTTCAAAAAAAAGAGATAACTCTAAAAAATTATCTCTTTAATTATTATTATTTAAAATATTTTTATATCAAACCTTGATCTTTCAAGAAATTTGTTTCAACAAAATGTCCCGGTTTATATTCTGTTAATTCTGGAACTTCTGGAACTTTTTTTATTTCAGAAACATCGCCCATTGGACTTCTTAAATATGATTCATCCATTTCAATTTTTTCTCTTTTTTTATAAGTAGGATCTGCTATTGGTACAGCTGAAATTAATGATTTTGTGTAACTGTGCACTGGGTCATTATACACTGCTTCAGGTGTTCCTAATTCTACCACTTTTCCTCTATACATTACTGCAACTCTATCTGATATATATTTTACCATTGATAAATCATGTGCAATAAATAACAATGTTAAATTTCTTTCTCTTTGTAAATCTTTTAATAAATTTACAACTTGTGCTTGAATTGATACGTCTAAAGCTGATATAGGCTCATCACACACTAATACTTCCGGATCAACTGCTAAAGCCCTAGCTATTCCTATTCTCTGTCTTTGTCCTCCAGAAAATTCATGTGGAAATCTATTTGCATGTTCTCTATTAAGCCCAACTAATTCTAATAATTCATAAACTTTTTCATTTCTTTCTTTTTTATTTTCAGCTAATCCGTGAATATCAATTCCCTCTGCAATTATATCTCCAACTGTCATTCTTGGATTTAACGAAGCCTGTGGATCTTGAAAAATCATTTGTACTTTTTTCGTAAACTCTTTTACAGAATATTTTTCAACTTCTTTTCCATCAAATAAAATTTCACCATTTGTTTTTTTGTAAAGTCTACTTACTGTTCTTCCTAAAGTTGTTTTTCCTGAACCTGACTCTCCAACTAAACTTAAAACTTCTCCTTTATAAATATCCATTGTTACATTGTCAACAGCTTTTAAAACATGTTTTTGTTTCATTGGGAAGTATTTTTTTAAGTTTGTCATTTCAATTAATTTTTCTCTATTTTCAGACATTATTCTACCTCCTCTTTCTTGTTAGAACCAAAAGGTGTTTCAATGATAGGTGCTCCATCAACATACAACCATGATTTTACAAAATGTCCATTTCCTAAATCAATCATTGGCGGTTTTTTCTCATAATCTATTTTCATAGCATATTCTGATCTCGCTGCAAACGGATCTCCTGCCGGTGGTTTCAATAAATCTGGTGGTGTTCCAGGTATTGAAGATAATTTTTCATTGCTTGACATATCTAATCTTGGTAATGATTTTAATAATCCCCAAGTATATGGATGTCTAGGATGTTTAAATAATTCTTCAACCGGAGCTTCCTCTAATTTTTCTCCCGCATACATAACAACTACTCTATCAGCTGTTTCTGCAACTACTCCTAAATCGTGTGTTATTAAAATTACTGCAATATTTAATTCTTTTTTTAATTCATTTATTAAATCTAATATTTGTGCTTGAATTGTTACATCCAACGCTGTTGTAGGCTCATCACAAATTAATAAATCTGGCTCACATGAAAGAGCTATCGCTATAACCGCTCTTTGACGCATTCCACCTGAAAATTCATGGGGATATTGATTAAATCTTTCTTCTGGTTTAGGTATTCCTACTTTTCTTAACATTTCAATTGCTTGTTTTTTAGCTTCTTCTTTTGAAACTTTTTTATGTATTAAAATACCTTCCATTATTTGTTTTCCAACTTTAATTGTTGGATTTAATGATGTCATTGGATCTTGGAATATCATTCCAATTCTTCCTCCACGTAATTCTCTCATTCTTTCATCTGTTACTTGTACAATATCTTCTCCATCGAATAATATTTCTCCACCTTTTATTTCTCCTGGTGGCATAGGAATTAATCTCATTATAGTTTGAACAGTTACTGATTTTCCTGATCCAGACTCTCCAACTATCGCAAGAGTTTCTCCTCTATCTACCGAAAAACTTATATCTCTTAAAGCTTTTACTTCTCCAGCATAAGTATTAAAAGAAACACTTAAGTTTTTCACTTCTAATAATTTTTTATTCATTTTTTCTCCTAATCTAGCTTATATTTAAAACATTAAATTATGATCTTAATTTTGGATTTAATGCATCATTTAACGCATCTCCAACTATATTAAACGCTAATGTTATTAATGAAATAACTACTGCTGGTATAATGAATAAGTAAGGATACGAATCCATATTTACAAATCCATCAAATACTAAGTTTCCTAATGAAGCTTGAGGTATCGGTACTCCTAAACCAATGAAACTTAAAAATGCTTCAGTAAATATAATATTTGGTATATCTGTTGTAAGTCTTATTATTATTACACTTAAAGTATTTGGAATTAAATGTTTTAAAGTTATCCAAATAAAGTTTCCTCCAAGTGATTTTGAGGCCAATACAAATTCACTTTCTTTTATTTTTAAAACTTCTCCTCTAACTAATAATGAATAGTTTAACCATCTTGTTATTGACATTGCAATAATTATAGTTTTAACACTATTTCCCATAACAACCATTAATAAAATTATATAAATCATTGAAGGTATAGTCATTACAACTTCTACTATTCTCGTCATTATAGTATCCACAATTCCACCAAAATAAGCTGAAATTGCTCCATAAATTGTACCAAATACAACACAAATAACTGCTGTAACTATTGATAACTCCATTGAAATTCTAATTCCTTGTGAAAGTCTAGCAAATAAATCTCTTCCTAAATTATCTGTTCCTAAATAATGTCCTAACACTATTCCTTTTGTAGGACTTAAAAATTTAGCTGATAAATCTTGATCTCTATAAGAATATTTTGTAAGCATTTGTCCAAAAATTGCTAAAAAGATAAATACTACTGTCATTCCTAAAAATGCTAAAGCTAATTTATTTTTCTTAAATCTTCTCCAACCATCTTGCCAAAAAGTTAAACTTGGTTTGTAAATAACTTCTGTTTGCGATTTATCAATTCCTATTACTGTAAAATCTTCAGATGTCGGCTTATATTGAGAAATTTGTGTATTCTCATTTTGCACATTTATATTTTCCATTTTACGCACTCTCTCCTTTTCCAAGTTTAATTTTAGGATCTACTAATGCATATACAATATCCATCAATATCATCATTAATATTAAAAATGCAGCATAAAATACTGTAACTCCTAATACCATTGTATAATCCCTATCATTAATTGATTGTATATAATATTTTCCTAATCCCGGTATTGTAAATACTTTTTCAATTACAAATGATCCAGTTAATACTGCTGCTATTGTTGGTCCCATAATTGTAACTATCGGTAAAATAGCATTTCTCAAAGCATGTTTTACAACTATATCTCTAGGTTTTACTCCTTTTGCTATTGCTAATCTTATGTAATCTTGTCCCATTACTTCTATCATTTTATCTCTTAATAATCTTGCTATTAATGCAACTGTATATAATCCTAATGCTACAACTGGTAATATTTTTTTCTCTGGACTATCCCATCCTGATAATCTTATTCTTAAAAAGTCTGGTAATCCTAATTTATCAATAAGAAAACCATTATGCACATCTACGAAATATTTTTGCATAAGTCCTGCCAGTACAAAACTTGGAACTGAAATTCCAATTACTGCTATAATCATTGCTATTTTATCTTGATATTTTCCTCTTTTTAAAGCTGCAACTATTCCTAATGGTATTCCTACTACTAATGCAAATATTATTGATCTAGCTCCTAAATCTGCTGAAATTGGAAAACTTTTTTTGATTACATCATTTACTGTTCTTCCTCTTACTTTCATAGATTCTCCTAAATCTCCTTTAGATACACTCTTTAAATATTGAACATATTGTTCTCCTATAGGTTTATCTAAATGGTATTTAGCCATTAAATTTTCTTTTATTTTTGGTGGGATTGCTTTTTCACTTTGGAACGGATCCCCTGGTAATAAATGTAGTAAAAAGAACGTAATAGTTACTACTAACCATAATGTTACTAGTCCCATAATTATTCTATTTACTAAAAAACTTAGTATATTTTTCATTTACTCATCTTCCTTTCTTAACGTTTGTTTCTTTAATCAATACCCGTATTATATCATTTTTTTTTATTTTTTTGTAGTTTTTATCTATTATATTCATATATCTTTTTTATTTTTGTATTTATTTATTTTATAATTGATATTAACAATGCTATATCGTTATATGTAACTCCACTTATTCTACTTGCTTGCCCTATAGTTTTAGGATTTCCATAAGTTAATCCTGAAATTGCAATGTTACTTAACCCTTTTATTTCTTCATAATTTATATTTTCTGGAATTTTTAACATTTCTAATTTTTTAAATTTTTCTATTTGTGCTTTTTCTCTTTCTATAAATACTCTGTATTTGGCTTCAATTTCTACTTGTTCTTTTGCTAATGAAGATAATTCCACTATTTCAATAAATTTAGATAAATTATCATAAGTTATTTCTTTTCTCGCTAAAAATTCAAAAGCTGAAACAGGGCTATTAGCTCCATTTTTTTCATATTTTTCATTATTTTCTTTTGCATACTGTTGTTCTATTTTTTCTAATTTCTCATTTGTCTCTTTAGTTGGATAAATTTTTATTTGTTTTAATCTTTCAATTTCTTTATCCATCTCAATTTTAGTTGCTTCAAGTTCATCCAATTTATCTTTATTTAAAAGTCCTATTTCTTTAGCTTTATCAAATAATCTTATAAAAATATTATCTTGTCTTAAAGTAAGTCTATATTCTGCTCTTGATGGCAATACTCTATACGGTTCTGGCGTTTTTTTATTTATAATATCATCTATTAAAACTCCAATATAACCTTCACTTCTATCAATTATTATTTGTTCTTTTCCTAAAATTTTTCTTGCAGCATTTACTCCAGCTATAAATCCTTGACACGCAGCTTCTTCATATCCACTTGTTCCATTTATTGTCCCTGCCGTATAAATTCCTTTTACAACTTTTGATTCTAAAGTTAAATTTAATTGATGTGCAGGTATAAAGTTATACTCTATTGCATACCCATATCTCACAATCTTAGCATTTTCAAGCCCTGCTATTGTTTTCAACATTGCTTCTTGTGCAAATGGAGGCATTGCTGTCGTAAATCCATTTATATAAATTTCGTTATTTTCTACACTTTCTAACTCTAAAAATATTTGATGATTCGTTTTTTCAGGAAAATTCATTATTTTTCTATCAAGCGACGGACAATGTCTTGGTCCTTTCGTACTAACTATTCCCGTTACAATAGGCGAATATTTCAACATTTCTTGTCCCACTTTTATCGTTTCTTCTGTTGTAAATGTAAGCCAAGTTGGTAATGTTGAATTATATTCTTTTTTTGTTTCATATGAAAAATATCTTGGTTTTTCTTCTCCTCTCAATTCCTCCATTTTGCTAAAATCAATACTCATTTTATCAATTCTTGGTGGAGTAGCCGTTTGATATCTATCCAATTCAAATCCAAGTGCTTCTAATTTTGCTGGTAACTCTGAACTTGCAGGTTCTCCTTGTCTTCCTGCTTCAAATTTCACATCTCCCATTATATATTGCCCACCTAAAAATGTCCCAGTACACAATATTAATGCTTTTGTTCCATATTTAACACCTAATTTATCTTCAATTCCTACAACTTCTCCATTTTCCACAATTATATCTACAACAGTACCTTGAATTAAATCTAACATTTTTTCTTTTTCAACTATTTCTCTCATTTTTATTCTATACCAATATTTATCAGCTTGAGCTCTCGTTATTCTTGATGCCAGACCTTTTGTATGATTCAAGTTTTTTAATTGTAAATTATAATTATCAACATGTCTTGCCATTTCTCCACCAAGCATTCCAAGTTCAGACACTAAATGGCTTTTACCCGGACCTCCTACAGATGGATTGCACGACATCATAGCTATACTATCTAAATATATTGTAAATAAAGCTGTTTTTAAACCTTGTCTTGCTGAAGCAAGGGCAGCCTCTACTCCAGCATGCCCTCCTCCAACTACTATTACATCATAATTTTTTTTCATTTTTACTTCATTCCTCTTCAACGATTATTGTCTTAACTCTGCTCCAAATTGTTTTTCAACTTTTTTAAGTATTTTTTCAACAATATCATTTATTTCTTTTTCTTCTAAAGTTTTATTTTTATCTCTCAATTTTATACTAATTGCAACAGATTTTTTACCTGTTAATACTCCCAATCCTCTATAAATATCAAATAATTCAACTTTTTCTATTTTATTGTCAACTTTTTCTATTACTTTTAAAACGTCTCCAACTAATACTGCTTCATCCATTACTAAAGCTATATCTCTTGGAACTGCTGGGAATTTAACCATTCCTTCATATTTCACAGCTTTTCCAATATATTTTTTTATTAAATCTATATTAAATTCTCCAACTAAAACAGATTTTTTACCTAAATCAAAATTTTCCAACACATCTGGATGAATTTCTCCAAAACTTCCTATAAATTCTTTTCCTACAAATACATCTACTGATCTTCCAGGGTGTAATTGTGTTTGTGTACTTCTTTTTATTTGATAATTTTTAAATCTTAATTTTGAGAATATTTCCTCAACAATCCCTTTCAAATCATAAAAATCATATGCTTCAGGTTTTGGATTCCACAATGTTTTATCATTATTTCCTGCTAAAATTATTCCTAATTTAACTTCTTCTTTTGCTAATTCCTCAGCTTTTTCAAATGTTCTACTTACTTCAAAAAATCTTATATTTTCTACATTTCTATTTATATTGTCTTTAGCATTTTTTATTAAACTATAAAGCAATGTTGGTCTTAATGTTACAAAATCTTCCGTAATAGGTTTTAACACATCAATCAAGTTTTCTTTTTCAACATTAGTAAATTTAATTTTATCTACTCCATCTTTTGGTATAAAACTATAATTTATTACTTCTTGAAGCCCTGTACTTGCTGCAATTAATTTAACTCTATCTATCAATTTAGTTGTATCAATCGTTGAAGTTTCATTTATTTCCACTTTTGGCAATTTATTTTCAATGTTATCAAATCCATACATTCTAATAATTTCTTCATAATAATCTTGTTCATTTTCTAAATCTTGTCTAAAACTTGGAGCTGTTAAAATTAAATTTTCTCCTTTATCTTCAACCGTTACTTCTAATTTTTGTAAAATTCTAATTACTTCTTCTCTTGCTATCTCTTTTCCTACAAATCTATTTAGTCTAGCAAAATTAAGCTCTGCCACTCGTTTTGCTGGAACTTCAGGATAATTATCTACAACTCCTTGTAAAATATCTCCTCCTGCCACTTCTTGAATTACATTTGCAATTCTATTTATTACATTTATTGCATTTTCTCTATCTACTCCACGCTCAAATCTATATGATGAATCACTTATTAAAGCCAATCTTCTTGATGTTTTTCTAATTTTTTGTGGATTAAAATGTGCTACTTCTAATAATATATTTTTTGTATTTTCAGTTATTTGTGAATTAAATCCACCCATAACTCCAGCCAATGCAACTACTTTTTTCTCATCTTTAATTACTATATCTTCATTATTTAATTTTCTTTCTTGCTCATCTAAAGTCACAAAAATTTCATCATTTTTAGCTACATCAACTGTTATTTTTGTTCCTTCTAACTTATCTAAATCAAAAATATGATTTGGTTGATTTGTTTCCATCAATATATAATTTGAAACATCAACAATATTATTTATACTTCTTATTCCAACAGATTCCACTCTTTTTTTCAACCATTTTGGACTTTCTTTTACTTGAACATTTTTTATAATTCTAGCCACATATCTTTTTGACAAATCATTATCTTTTATTTCCACAGAAATATTATCCACAGTTTTTTCCACAGTTTCTTTATTTATCTCTGTTTTTGGATATTTTAATTCTTTATTATATAAAGCTGCAACTTCTCTCGCTATACCAATATGAGATAAACAATCTGGTCTGTTTGGAGTTATTTCCAATTCAAAAACAATATCATTCAGTCCTAAATATTCTTTCATTGGCACACCAAGTGGTGTATCTTCTGGTAAAATTATAATTCCACTCGCATCATGTCCTATTCCTAATTCTTCTTCCGAACACAACATTCCATTTGATTCAAGTCCTCTTATTTTACCTTTTTTTATAATAAATTCTGGCGTTAATCTTGCACCTATTTGAGCCAACGCCACTTTATCTCCCACTTTATGATTTGGAGCTCCACATATTATTTGCAATACTTCTTTTCCTGTATCTATTTTACAAACTGTCAAATGGTCAGAATCTGGATGCATTTCTTTTTCTAAAATTTGTGCAGTTATTACTTTATCTAAATTTTCTCCTTTAATTTCAATTTTTTCAACTTCTTGCCCAATCATAGTTAAGGCATTTTCCATTTCATTTGTTTCTATTCCTTCCAAATCTACATATTTTTTTAACCAATTTAAAGAAATTAACATTATTTCCTCCTATTTTATCATTCCCAATTTATTCTTTTTCAATATTTTTCTAATAATTCAAATTTTTATCATTCTATTTTTAATTTTTTTTAATTTATAAAATGTTTGTTTTTAATTAAAATTGATCTAAAAATCTTTTATCATTTTCATAAAATGCTCTTAAATCGTCAATTCCATATTTTAACATTGTAATTCTTTCAAGCCCTAATCCAAATGCAAATCCTTGATATTTTTTAGGATCTATTCCAACATTTTCAAGAACTTTTGGATTTACCATTCCACTTCCTAAAATTTCAAGCCAACCTGTTCCTTTACATACTCTACAACCTGTTCCTTTACAAACTCCACATTCTACATCCATTTCAGCTGAAGGCTCTGTAAATGGGAAGAAATGTGGTCTAAATCTTACTTTTCTATCTTCTCCAAATATTTTTTTCACTACATTTTCTAAAACAGCTTTAAAGTTTGCAAACGATACATCTTCTCCTATCATAAGTCCTTCCATTTGATGGAACATCGGTGTATGCGACACATCATAATCTGGTCTATATACTTTTCCAATTGATATCATTCTAAATGGAGGTTTTCTTTCTAACATATATCTTATTTGCATTCCAGAAGTTTGTGTTCTTAAAACAACTTCATCTTCTTTAATATAAAAAGTGTCCGAAATTTCTCTTGATGGATGTGTTTTTGGAATATTCAAATCATCAAAATTATATTTTACATATTCTACTTCTGGTCCATCAACTATATCAAATCCCATTGTAGACACTATTTCTTTTATTTCCATAACTATTTTTGTTAATGGATGAAGTGATCCCTCATTAGCTTTTTTCCCAGGTAAAGTTATATCAATTGTTTCATTTTTAAGTCTTTCTTGCTTTGCCAATTCTTTTAATTCATTTAATTTATTTTCAAATTTTTCATTTAAAACATTTTTAATTTCATTTGTTGTTTTACCAAATTCAGCTCTTTTTTCTACAGCTATATTTCCCATTTCTTTCATTATAGCTGTAAATTCTCCTTTTTTCCCTAAAATCTTAACTCTTAACTCATTTAATTCATCAAGATTTACTGTTTTTTCTAAATTTTCTAAAACTTCTTCTCTCAATTTAGTTAATTTTTCTAACATTTTTCCTCCTATTTTTTTATCTATCAATCTGTTTATTTTTTGTTTTTTCCTTTTATTATATCATATTTTCTATATTTTTTGTACTACTCACGCTATTTTTATTACTTTTTGTAACTTAAATTTAAAAATCTTATACTTTTATTAAATATATTTTTATTTTTTACAAAAAAAGCTACTTTTACAATTAAGTAGCTCATATACGTATTTATTTCAAAAATTCACTTTCAAATTCTTCTTCATTTAATATTCTAATGCCTAATACTTTCGCCTTTTCTAATTTACTTCCTGCTTTTTCACCAACAATCAAATAGTCTAAATTTTTACTTATTCCTGATAAATATTCTCCACCTTTTGATAATATTATTTCTTTAATTTCTTCTCTTTTATATTTTTGTAATTTACCTGTCGCTAAAAATTTTTTATTTTTTATAGGATTGTCTTCAATTTCTATTTTTTCAACTTTTTCATTTTCAAATTTTAAACCAATTTCTTTTAATTTTTTTATTTTATTCCAATTATTCTCATCTTGTAAATAATTGTAAACCGTTTCAGCTGCCTTATTTCCAATCCCTTTCACTTTTAATAATTCATCTATTTTTTGCTCTTTTATTTTTTCAATATTATTAAAAGTTTTTGTTAAAAGATTTGCATTAAATTTACCAATAAAAGGTATTCCTAAAGCATAAAACACTTTATTAAAATCACGATTTTTACTTTTTTCAATACTTTTCAATAAATTTTCTACACTTTTTTTTCCCATTTTTTCTAAATTTTCAAGCTCTTCTCTATATTGCTCTAAATTATAAATATCTACAACTGTTTTTATTTTACCAAGTTCAATAAATCTTTCTACAATTTTTTCCCCAAGACCTGAAATATTCATTGCATCTCTTGAAACAAAATATTCTATTTCCCTTTTTACTTTCTCTGGACATACTGGATTATAACATTTTAAAGCTACTTGTCCTTCTTCTTTACTAAGTTCACTATTACAAACTGGGCAATTTTTAGGAATTTCTACAACTTTTTCATTTCCATTTCTTTCTTCAAAAACGACTTTTACTACTTGTGGTATAATTTCTGCCGCTTTTTCTATAATAACATTGTCTCCAATACGAATATCTTTTCTTTCTATTTCCTCAAAATTATGTAAACTTGCTCTTTTCACAACACTTCCAGATATATTAACTGGTTCAAGTTCTGCAACAGGTGTTACAACTCCAGTTCTTCCCACTTGATAAGTTATATTATACAATTTTGTTTTCACTTGTTCTGCCGGAAACTTGTATGCTATTGCCCATCTTGGACTTTTTGTTGTATATCCTAACATTTCATACAATGAAAAATCATTTACTTTTATTACAAGTCCATCTGTTTCATAATCTAATTTTTCTCTATCTTTATGCCATTTATCTATTGATTTTTCAAGTTTTATAAAATCATCATATTTTTCAAATATTTTTGTAGTTTTAAATCCTAAATTTTCAATAAATTTTATACTTTCTTCGTGTGATTTTACTCCATGTTTTTCAGCTTCAACTAAATAATATAAATAACAATCAAGACCTCTTTCCTTAACTATACTACTATCAAGTTGTCTTATTGTTCCTGCTGCTGCATTTCTTGGATTTGCAAAAACATCTTCTCCTTCTTCCATTCTTTCGTTATTCACTTTATTAAATTGCGATATTGGTAAAACTATTTCTCCTCTTACTTCAATAGATATATTTTCTTTTAATTTTTTAGGAATAGATTTTATTTGCATAACATTTTCAGTAACATCTTCACCTATTTGTCCATCTCCACGAGTTACAGCTTTTATAAATTTACCATTTTCATATATTAAACTTATACTCAATCCATCTAATTTCAATTCTAATATATATTCTAATTTTTTATCTAATCCTACAATTTTTCTACATCTTTGATCAAAATCTTCAATTTCTCCAATATTATAAGTGTTAGACAAACTTAACATAGGTACTTTATGAGTTATTTTTGAAAATTTTTCACTTGCAATTCCTCCAATTTTTTCTGTTGGAGATAATTCTTCCTTATATTTTTTTTCATATTTTTCTTTAAATTTAGGATTTTCATTTTCTATTTTTTTTAATTTTTTTATTAAAATATCATATTCAATATCTGTAATTTCAGGTTTATCATCATAAT
>CALHVR010000110.1 GCA_938037005.1 uncultured Leptotrichiaceae bacterium
GAAAAAACTTAAAGACAAACTTAATATGACAATAGTTCTTATATCTCATAATATGAACTATGTATTAGAATATGCAGATAAGATTTTTGTTTTAAAAAATGGAAAAAATGTATATCCACAAGAACTTGAATTTTTAATAACAAAATTAGATTATGTGTTAGAATGTATAGTTTTTTCTAGAGATAAAGATAAAACCGATACGGTTTTAAAAGCAAAAATTGTTTATGACAAAGATCGAATAAAACAAATATATGGAGAAAAATCAAAAGAAGAATATCAAAAGGATATATGGAAAGATATCAAAGAAATTAATAAAAATTTAGTAACATATAAACATATTAAAGAAATTGAAATTACAGATATCCCTATGGAAAAAACGACAACACAAAAAATAAAAAGATATGTAGAAATAGAAAAAGAAAATAAAAAATAAAAACAAACTTAATATTTATGCAACTTTTTTAGGTTTGATTGCATTAATTTCAAAAATCGGTGATTCAATTTACCGTTATTTGTATCAAGGTGAAACAATTCCAGAAGTTTTGCTTCTATATCTTTGTAATTTTGTTATAGTTATAGGTGCTTTCTATTTAATTACAAAAAATAAAATTTTATTTAGTATTACTTATTTTTTAAGTTTCGGATCAATTTTTGCACTACTTTTACCTGCAATTAACTATTATCACAATGATTTTTATATTTATATTTTCACAATTACACATACTTTTATTCCAATCATTGTTATTTATGGTTTTGTATACTTAAAAGAAACAATAACAAAAAAAGATTTTATAACTGGTTGTATTGGACTTTCAGCTATATTTATTTATGCTATGATTTACAATTCAATTTTTAAAACAGATGCAATGTTTTTAAAAAATTATATTACTCCATTTGTTAGTTTTATAAAACCTTTTTGGCTTTATCGTATTGTACTTGTTAGTTGTATGTTTATTCTTTCATCTTTAATGTATTTACCTTTTAGACATAAAACAAAAAGACTTTAAGATTTTTCCTAAAGTCTTTTCTTTTTTATTCTTTTTCATCCACAACAGGTTCTTTATTAATTTTAACTGTTGATGCTACTTTTTCATTATTTCTAACTTTCATTATTCTAACACCTGATGTAGCTCTTCCTATTACTGAAACATTATTTACCGTTGTTCTAATCAATGTTCCTTCTGATGTTATTAACATTATCTCAGCATCATTTTCCACAATTTTAACATCTACTATTTGTCCTGTTTTTTCTCCAACTTTAAAGTTTGTAATTCCTTTTCCACCTCTTGTTTGAGCTCTATACTCTTTAAGAGCTGTTCTTTTTCCATATCCTTCTTCAGTTATCGTTAAAACTGTTTTATCCTCAATATTATCTGCCTCGGGATTGATTATTGCAGCAGATACAACAAAATCTTTACTTCTAAGAGTAATTCCTTTTACTCCTGCAGCAGTTCTTCCCATACTTCTTACATCTTCTTCCGAGAATCTTATCGCAAATCCATTATGTGTAGCAATAAAGACTTCATTTTTTTGATTTCCACTTGTTACTCCAACATATGTTAATTGATCATCATCTTTTATTGTTAAAGCTCTTATTCCATTTTTATTAATATTACTAAATAATGATAAATCAGTTTTCTTAACAATACCATCTCTTGTTACAAAGAATACTTGTTTATTTTTATCAAATTCACGAACTCTAATTACAGTGCTTACTTTTTCATCTTCACCTAATTTAATTAGATTTCCTATCAATTTCCCTCTTGCTTGTTTTCCTACTTCAGGAATTTCATATACTTTTAAGCTAAATACTTTTCCTTTATCTGTAAATACTAATAATGTATCTAAATTTTTAGCAATATACATGTCTTTAACAACATCATCTTCTATTGTATTTGTTGCATTTACTCCTACTCCACCTCTTCTTTGTGAATGGTATGAATCTGTAGCTATTCTTTTAACATATCCTTTTTCAGTAAATGTAACTACAACATCTTCATCTTTTATTAAATCTTCTATTCCTATTTCAACTCTTGCATTTTGAATTTCTGTTTTTCTTTCATCACCAAAGTTTTCTTTAAGCTCTAATACCTCATCTTTTATAATTCTATATTTTTTATTGTCATCAGCTAAAATAGATTTCAATTCTTCAATTAATAACATTAAATCTCTATATTCTTGTTCAATTTTATCTCTTTCTAGTCCAGTCAATCTTTGTAATCTCATATCTAATATTGATCTTGCTTGAATTTCTGTAAATCCAAAGTTTGCCATTAATTGCTCTCTCGCAATATTTGCATCTCTCGATCCTCTAATAATTTTAATAACTTCATCTATATTGTCTAAAGCTATTTTAAATCCTTCTAAGATATGAGCTCTATTTTCAGCTTTCGTTAAATCAAATTTTACTCTTCTTGTTACAACTTCATATCTATGTGCTAAATAATTTTCTAAAATTTGTTTTAAATTTAATACTTTTGGAGCATTATTTACTAAAGCTAGCATTATTATTCCAAATGTATTTTGTAAATCTGTATATTTATATAAACTATTTAATACTAACTCGCTTTCTTCACCTTTTTTAATTTCAATAACTATTCTTATTCCTTCTCTGTCCGATTCATCTCTCAAATCTGAAATTCCAGTTATTTTTTTATTTCTAACTAATTCAGCTATTTTTTCAATTAATCTAGATTTATTTACTTGATATGGAATTTCCGTTACAATTATTGATTCTCTTCCTTTTTTATCTGTCTCAATTTTAACTTTTCCTGCAACTCTTACTTTTCCACGTCCTGTTTTGTATGCATCAATTATTCCTTGTTTCCCATTAATTGTCGCACCTGTTGGAAAATCAGGACCTTTTATGTGAGTCATTAATTCTTCAATTGTAATATCTCTATTATCAATTAAAGCTACAATTCCATCACAAACTTCAGATAAATTGTGTGGCGGTATATTTGTCGCCATTCCAACTGCTATTCCATTCGCTCCATTTAATAATAAATTTGGTAATTTTGCTGGTAAAACTGTCGGCTCATCCAAACTTTCATCAAAGTTTTTTCTATAATCTATCGTATCTTTATCTATATCTTGCAACAATTCGTTAGTTAATTTAGCCATTCTTGCTTCAGTATATCTCATGGCGGCAGCTTCATCCCCGTCGATTGATCCAAAGTTTCCATGCCCGTCAATCAACTCATATCTCATATTAAAGTCTTGCGCCATTCTTACCATTGCTCCATAAACCGAACTATCTCCGTGCGGATGGTATTTCCCCAATACGTCTCCGACAATTCTTGCCGATTTTTTGAACGGACTTTTATGCGTCATTCCCATTTCGTTCATTGCAAATAATATTCTTCTATGAACAGGTTTCAATCCATCTCTTACATCAGGTAACGCACGACTTACAATTACTGACATTGAATAATCTAAATAAGATGCTTTTATTTCATCTTCAATATAAATATTTACTTCATTTGATAAGTCTGTCTCTTTTGTCCCTTCAACGATAATTTCTCTATCGTCATTCATATCCATTTCTTCTAATTCTTTCTTTTCATCATCATCTCTGAAATCGTCTGACATTTTTCACCTCTTATATTTTGTTTTTCTCTTTTAAAATTATACATCTAAGTTTCTTACATAATTTGCATTTTCTTCTATAAATTGTCTTCTAGGTTCTACTTTATCTCCCATTAAAACATTAAACATTTTATCTGCATAACTTGCATCTTCCATTGATACTTTAAGTAATGTTCTTACTTCAGGATCTAATGTTGTTTCCCATAATTGTTCAGGATTCATTTCTCCTAACCCTTTATATCTTTGGACAGTATATCTTCTATTATCTCTTTCTAATACTGTTGTTATTTGTTTTAATTGTTCATCAGAATAAGCATATTTTATTGCTCTTCCTGCTTGAATTTTATATAAAGGCGGCTGTGCAATATAAACATACCCTTCATTTATAAGTTCTCTTAAATGTCTATAGAAGAATGTCAACATCAATGTTCTTATATGAGCACCATCGACATCGGCATCTGTCATTATTACAATTTTATGGTATCTTAATTTTTCAAGGTTCATATCTTCACCAAATCCAGCTCCAAATGCTGTAATCATATCTCTTATTTCTGCATTTTCTAACGCTTTATGTACTCCTGATTTTTCTACATTTAATATTTTCCCTCTTAAAGGCAATATTGCTTGGAATCTTCTATCTCTTCCCATTTTTGCCGATCCACCTGCTGAATTACCCTCAACTATAAAAATTTCAGATTCTGCCGGATCTTTACTTGAACAATCTGCAAGTTTACCTGGAAGTGATCCAACTTCTAGCGTATTTTTTCTTAATACTAATTCTCTTGCTTTTTTTGCAGCCTCTCTTGCTTTTTTAGATACTGCCATTTTTTCTATTATTTTTTCAGCTTCTTTTGGATGATCTTCTAAATAAAATTTCAAGTTTGTTCCAACTATATTTGACACAATTCCAGTAACTTCACTATTTCCTAGTTTAGTTTTTGTTTGTCCTTCAAATTGTGGCTCCGGAATTTTAACACTTATAACACAAACTAATCCTTCTCTAACATCAGATCCTTGGAAAGTTCCATCTTTTTCTTTTATTAAATTCATTTGTTTTGCAATATCATTAATTGTTCTAGTTAAAGCTGTTCTAAATCCACTTACATGTGTTCCACCTTCATGAGTATTAATATTATTTACAAATGAATAAACATTTTCCCTTTGAGATAATGTATAAGTCATAGCAATTTCAGCTTCAACAAATTTAGCACCTCGCATTTTTTTTGTAGTCGTTCCATCTTCATTTTGCACTTCTACTTCTTTTGCTTCCTCTATTTGAAATGTATCAGACATATAAATTACATCTTCTATAACTTTATCATCGTCATCTGATATCTCTTTTAAGAAATCTTTTATCCCACCTTCAAATATAAATGTTTCTTCTTTTAAAGCATCTTTTTTTCTTTCATCAATCAAAGTGATTGTAAGCCCTTTATTTAAGTATGCTAATTCTTTTAATCTTGATTGTAATACAGAATAGTCATACACCGTTGTTTCAAATATTTCATCATCTGCTTTAAATTTTACTGTTGTTCCATGTGCTTCTTCTGGAGCTTCACCTATTACAACTGGAGCTGATGTAGGTATTCCTCTTGCAAATGTTTGTCTTGTAATAGCTCCATCTCTAGTTACTGTTGCTTCTACCCATTCAGATAATGCGTTTACTACTGAAATTCCTACTCCGTGTAATCCTCCAGATACTTTATAGTTATCGTTATCAAATTTCCCTCCAGCATGTAAAACTGTCATAACTACCTCTAATGTAGATTTTCCTGTTTTATGCATAGAAACCGGGATTCCACGCCCATTATCTTGAACTTCTATTACATTATCTTCTAAAATTTTAACTACTATATTATTACATATTCCTGCTAATGCTTCGTCCACACTGTTATCCACGATTTCCCATACTAAATGATGCAACCCTCTCGATGAAGTTGACCCGATATACATTCCCGGTCTTTTTCTTACGGCTTCCAATCCTTCTAAAACCGTAATACTCTCTGCTCCATAATTGTTATTAGACATTTATTTCCTCCATATTTTTCTCTGTTATTTATAATTTTTTTATTTTCTTGTTTCATATGAAATTTTTTCATTTTTTTATTTTTTCATATTCTATAATTTTATCATATTTTTTTATTTTTTCAAAATTTGAATCTTTATTTTCTATATTTTTTATTTTTTATTATTTTCTTCCATTTTTTTCAAGTATCTTTTTTGTTTTGATCTTATATTTATTCTCATTTTTGATAAATTCTTTGATTTTCCAACCATTTTAACTACTTTTTCTAAAGTTTCCAAAGCTTCATCAAATTCTTTCAAATTTTCATGAGCATAAATCAAATTTATATAATTTTTATAATTATCTGGTTCTAAAGCAATAAGTTGCTTACTTACTCTTTTTGATCTTTCATAATCTTTTAATACTAAGACTGAATATCTTCCTTCCATATTTAAAGCCATTTTCATAGGAAAACTACTATTTTTATAATTTATTATTAAAAGTTCCATTTCATCCCATAAAGCTTCGGACATTATTAATTCATAAAATTTTTCATATACTAACGGAGTTGCTATATAATCTGAATTTATGGAAATATTATAGTTTTCCACAGCTTTTTCCACATTTCCTATTGAATAATACGCCTCTGCTATTTTCATATAAAGATAATATTCTGCAGTATCAGGCATATTTTTTATTTTATTTTCATATATATCCATTGCCGTTTCAAATTTACCTGTTCTTAAATGTAATTCTGCTAATTCATAAAATCCATCAATATTATCAGGTTCCATTTCTATTGCCTTTTTTATGTAATTCATTGATTTTTTATAATGTTTTAAATTCATAGAACTAATTGCCATATTCAAATATACATGGTAATTTTTTATTTTTTCAGTATATTTTTCATAATAAATCATTGATTTTTTATATTTTTGTAATTCTTGATTTAAATATCCCATAGTAAACAATACTTCTAAATCATTACTATAATATTTATAAGCTTTTTCTGCATATTCAAGTGCTTCAACAAATGCCTCAATTTGTGATAACACTTTACACATTAACATTAATCCTCTTTTGTTATACTCCTCTATCTCAAATACAGTTTCTAAATAAATTATCGCACTTTGAATATCTCCTTTTTCTAATTCAATTTCAGTTTCCTTTAATAACTCGTCTATTGTCATTTTTTCATTAAAAAACTATACTATTTACAAGTCTTTCATATTCTCCTGCTCGCATTTCTATCGCACGAGTAACATACGAAGTTATATAAATAAAATCTTTTGTAAATATTATAGTTCTTTTCCCTTTCTCTTTTATCGATAAATCTATTATTTTTTTTCGCTTTTTTTCCAATATTTTTTTATTACAATCTTCTTTTATAAAAATTTCATAATCCATTATTAAATCTATTTCTTTTAAATTTATAAAAATATCATTTTCTATATAAATATACATTTTATTTTATTTTTCCTCTATTTTTTCTAAAATTCATTTCATTTTTTATTTTTCTTAACACTTTATTTCTTTCTTTTTTATAAATATTTGTATCTTTAGTTCCAATTTTAAAATCAATATACATACTTATTAAAATTTCTACATCTCTTTTATACTCATTTTTTATTTCTTCTCTATAATCGCTATTTTCCTCAATTTCTATATTCCCTTTTTCACATAAACAAAGCAACTCTGAAAAAACACTTTGTGCCAAAAAATCTCGTACTTTATAATATGTATATGTATCTGTTTTTGTTAAATTAATTGCCTCTGTTTCTCCAATATATGGATTTCTTTCTATTAATTCTTTCATCTTTCTTTGTTTTATTATTTCCTCATCTTCGTAACAACTAAAACATTTTTGTTCGTTATTATTCGGTAAAAATATTTTTCCACAAATTTTACACCTTTTATATCCTTCTCCCAATAAAAAAAGCTCTTTTTTAGCTGAATTTATAGCTATCTCTTTCATTTTTTTTGCTATTTCTGGATATGTTATTTTTGATATACTTTCCTCAATTTTTTTTATTTTTTCTACAGAAAGTTTTATTTCACCAAATTCTTTTATTTTTCTCTCTATATTTTCTTCTCTTTTTTCTAAAAAATTTTCTATTTTTTCTTCAATTATTTCTTCTTTTTTATATCTATCAAGTTCTCTATTTATCTTTTTTATTTCAAGATTATAAACTACTTTTTTTTCTAAAAAATTATTTATTTTTAAAATTATTGCTTCTTGAGATACAATTAAAGCCTGATAAATATTACTTTCTTTTACATTTATAAAAAGCTTTCCATTGTGTAAATATTTAGGTTCACAATTTGCACTTATTATTTCATCAAATATTTTTTCCCAATTTTTACTTAATTTCCATAAATTATATCTTTCTGTATTAAAAATCGAACTTTTTCTCTCAATCAAATTATTTGTCAAATTTTTTATAGAAACATATCCTTTACTCATCAACTATCACCTTTCCCCTATCTACAATAATTTTTTTCCCTTTTATTCCCAAATCTTCCGTAGATGTTATAAAACATTGTATTTTTTTATTTACAAAATAATTTAATATACTTTTTTTTCTAATCTCATCAAAATATGAAGCTACATCATCCATTATAAATATAGGATATTCATTTTTTTCTTTAACTAACATATCTATTTCCGATACTTTCAACGAAAATATTATTGATTTTTTTTCACCTTGAGACGAATACATTTTAGCATTTTTCCCATTTAATTCAAACACAAAATCATCTTTTTGTGGTCCAAGTAAACTAAATCCTAAATATTTTTCTCTTTCAAATTTTTTTCTACACTGTATCTCAAATTTTTCCTTTAACTCTTCACGACTTTGCTTTTCAATATTTCCCAAAAAACATTCATATTTTAATTTTAATTCTGATTTTTCATCAAATAATTTACGATAATTTAAGTTAAGTAAAATTGATAAACTTCTTATAAATTCTCGTCTATATAAAATTATATTCAATCCTTCTTCTATAAATTTTTCATTATATATTTTATAAATTTCATCTTCTGTTTTTTTATCTTTTATTAATTTATTTCTTGTTTTTAATATTTTTTCAAAATCAACTATTGATTTTAAATAATTTTTTTTAGCTTGTGAAATTTCATAATTAAAAAAATTACGTCTAACTCCCGGATTTCCTACGATAAGTTCTATATCTTCAGGAATAAACGAAATTATATTTAAAAGTCCAACATAATCAATATAACTATTTTTCGTTCTATTCACATAAAAATCTCTTTTATCTTCATTTACATCTATTGCTATCGTATTTTCATTCTCATTTTTATTAATATACTTTCCAAAAACAGTCACTCTATTCCAATTATACTTTATTAATTCTTTATTCTTTTTTGTTCTAAAGCTTTTTCCCGTTGCTAAAAAATGAACAGCTTCTATCAATGATGTTTTTCCCTGTCCATTTTTACCATATATTAAATTAAAATTTCTATCTAAATCTATTTTTTTATTTTCTAAACAACGAAAATTATTGTAATTTATTTGACTTAAATACATTTTATCCTCTTTTATTAAATATATTTTTTAGTGAAAATATAGGTTTATTTCTAACTATTTTTTCATTTCCCAAAAATTCTCTCATCGCTTTCAATGTTTTTCCAGCGTCTTTCACTATAAAATTATATACCCCATTGCCTTTTGTGTCAATAAAAAATCCTCTTATATATTTATCTTTAAAAAATATTTGTGCTCTAACTTTTTCTATTTCGTTCCATGGAATTTGAATATAATCTTCCGGATTTCTTTCATTATAAAATTCAAAAGCTCTATTTCCAACTAAAATATTTCCGTGTTTATTTCCAAAAAATCCTGACATATTATTAGCTTTAGTCGTAAAAAATATTTTTGTATTTTGTGAAATTGCCATATTTTCCTCTTTTCTTTTTTATTTTATATAGTAAAAGAAGCTAAACTATTAAATTTAGCTTCCTTTTATTTTTTATAATTTTTTTAGAATATTCCTATTACATGACCTATAATACCAACTGCGAACAATCCAAAGATAATTGCGATTGGATTAACTTTTTTCTTAAGTAGCCACATACATAAGAATGTTAATAATAATGCTGCAAATCCTGGAATTAATTGGTTTAAGTTATCTTGTAATGTTGTAATTTTTTCTGGTGACAATGCCATTCCACTTGCTAATTGAGATAACACACTTTGTAATTGTGTTCCATCAACTGATTGGATTTTATCAAATTCAACATAAGCTCCTTTTGATAAAGTTACTTTTGAAATTACCATTGGGAAGTTTATCGATGTCCATCTTTGAACTAAAATTCCCATTACAAACATTCCTAATATTGAAGCTCCTTTAGTTATTGTTTGTAATATTCCACCTGATAAATCTTTTGTAATTTCCGAACCTTTTTGATAACCAAGTTCTTGTGTATACCATAAGAATGACACACGAATTACGTTCCATACTATAAAGAAGAATAACGGTGCAATTATTGATCCCCCTGTTGCAAGTGAAGCTGCAATCGCTCCTAAAATTGGTCTAACAGTAAACCAGAATACTGGATCTCCAATTCCTGCTAAAGGTCCCATCATTCCTACTTTTACCCCTTGAATTGCTGCATCTTCTATCGGTACTCCATTAGCTTTATCTTCTTCTAATGCTAATGTTACTCCTAAAATTGGTGCTGCTATGTATGGGTGAGTATTGAAAAATTCTAAATGTCTTTTTAAAGCTGCAGAAGCATCATCTTTATTTGGATATAATTTTTTCAATGCTGGGATTAATGAATAAGCCCAACCTCCATTTTGCATACGTTCATAGTTCCAAGAACCTTGTAAAAATTGTGAACGAAGCATAACATTACGACGATCTTCTTTTGTTAATTTTATTTTTTTATCATTCATTTTAATTTCCTCCTAGTATTAATAATTATCCAAAATATCGCCTAATGGGTCACCAGAAGATGCTGAACCGCTTCCTCCACCATTCCCTTTATTTTTAGAAAGATTTAAGTAAATGATAGCTAAACTCATTCCTATCATTCCTGTTGCGATTAATGTTAATTGATTTAACGGTGCTAATGCAAATCCTAAGAAGAAGAAAGGCCATACCTCTTTTGTTGCCATTAAGTTAATAACCATTGCATACCCAACTGCTACTACAAATCCACCACCAATTGTCATTCCTGATGTGAACCAAGCTGGTAATGAACCTAATCCTGCTTGCACTATTTCTGATGGAATGAACATAAGTAACAATGCTGGAATTGCAATACGTAATCCTTGACATGCAAGTGCTATCATATGCCATAATTCTACACCTTTAAAGTCCCCTTTTTCAGCTGCTCTATCTGCTTGGTGCACAATAACTACTGATAAAGTTCTTACTATCATTGTTAATACTAATCCTACTGTTGCTAATGTAATTGCTGCTGCTATTGCTACATTACGACCTTCTGGTGTAAAGTTTCCTGCTTTAACGAAAATTATAGCTGATGCTACTGAAGCTAATGCTGCATCTGGTGCTATTGCCGCTCCTACATTTGCCCATCCTAATGCTATTAATTGTAATGCCCCACCTAATATTATACATTCTGGTATATGCCCTGTTGCTACTCCTATTAAAGAACATGCAATTATTGGTTGATGGAATTGAAATTGATCTAAAACACCTTCCATTCCTGCTAAAAATGCAACTATTAGTACAAGAATAATTGCAATAATACTAAATTCCATAATATCCTCCTATAATTTTATAATTTTAATCCTTCTCCAACTTTAGCTGAAATAAGTTTAAATAAATCTGCTGGCCTATCTGCTGTTACTTTACGAACATCAAATTTAACACCTAAGTTGTTTAACTTTTTATAAGTATCAACATCTTTTTGATCCATAGATATTGCATTATTTACTAAAACTTTACCTACAGAGTGTGCCATTGAACCTATATTTAATTCTTTTATATCTACACCTTTTTCAATTACATATAATGCATCTTGAGGATTTTCAAATAATAATAATGCTTTTGTTCCACCAAAACGAGTATCTTTCGATACTTCTATTAATTTATCTAAAGGTATTGTATGTGCTTTTACACCCGGAGGTGCTGCTTGTTCTATTAATTTTTTACGCAATTCATCTTTAGCAACTGAATCTGAAACTACAATTATTCTATCTGGATTTGTACTTTTTGCCCAATTTGTTGCAACTTGTCCGTGTAAAAGACGAGTATCTACTCTTGCTAAAACTATTTTTAATTTTCCATCTCCTATTACTGTTCCTTCTGGAATTGCTGCTTGTGGAACAACTTTTGCTTCCACTTTTTCTTCTTTTTTAGCAGGCTCTAAATTTTCTGGTTTTACTTTAATTTGATCTTTTGCTGAATTTATTAGAGCTTTTGCTACATTATGAGCTTTATCTGTTTCTTCTCTCTCTCCATAAGCTTCTAGTAACATTGGTAAATTAAGCCCTGCAACTATTGCTCTATTTTCAGGTGATTCTTCTAACAATCTATTTGCTTGATTAAAAGGACTTCCACCCCATAGATCTACTAAAAATAATATTTCTTCAGTTTCCAATTTTATTATGGCTTCTTGAAGTTTTCTATAAAGATCATCGGGACCTTCATTTGGCATAAATACAACTGATTCTACTTTTTCTTGCTCCCCTAAAATCATAGAAGATGACTGTTTTATCCCAGCTGCAAATTCACCATGTGTAGCAATGATAATTCCTACCATTTTTATACCTCCTATTTATAAAAATTCAAATTTCTCTCCTTTATATAAGTATAACCTCTCTTTTTCAAAAAAACAATAGCTATATTTATTTATTTTATTTATGTTTAATCTTTTTTATAATAAATTACATTTTTATTTTTATTAT
>CALHVR010000111.1 GCA_938037005.1 uncultured Leptotrichiaceae bacterium
TTATTTTTAAATTTGGATCTATAACTATTCTTATTGGGTTTCTTTTAATTTCAATATTATTTTCAAGATGAATTGTCAAATTTGGATTATCCAAAAGAACTGTATTTATTCCAACCATAATCCCCATAAATTTATTTCGGTAATAGTGCCCTTTTGCTCTAGCCTTTTCATTCGTTATCCATTTTGAATCTCCGTTTTTCAACGCAATTTTCCCATCTATTGTTATTGCTGTTTTCAAAAAAACATACGGTAATTTTGTGTTTACATATTTAAAAAATACTTGATTTAATTCAATACACTCTTCTTCCAACACTTTAGTTACAACTTCAATACCTGCTTTCTTTAATATATTTACACCTTTTCCATCTACTTTTGAATGCGAATCAATCGATCCAATCACACATCTTTTTATTCCTCTTTTTACCAATTCCAACGCACATGGAGGTGTTTTACCAAAATGAGAACAAGGCTCTAAAGTTACATAAATTGTAGCGCCATTTGCTTCATCTCCAGCTATTTCTAAAGCATTTATTTCAGCATGATTTTTCCCGTAACATTTATGATAACCTGTTCCTATAATTTTATTATTTTTCACAATTACTGCTCCAACTAAAGGATTAGGATTTACTCCACCTATTCCTTTTTTAGCTTCCTCTATTGCTAATTTCATATATTTTTCATCAATATTCATTGTATTTTCACACATAACTAAACTTCCTATTTATTATTTTTCAATACTTTTTATTAAATTTATCATTTCTAAAGCTCCTAATGCTACATCTGCTCCTTTATTTCCTGCCTTTGTTCCTGCTCTTTCTATCGCTTCCTCAATATTATTTGTAGTCAAAACTCCAAACATAACTGGAATTTCATATTGTAACGATAATTGAGCGATACCTTTTGATACTTCTGCACAAACATAGTCAAAATGTGGTGTTGCACCTCTTATTACAGCTCCTAGTGTTATTATTGCATCATATTTTTTTGTACTAATCATTTTTTTTACTACCAATGGAATTTCAAAAGCTCCTGGAACCCATGCTATATCAATATTCTCATCCAATACTTCATGCCTTTTAAGCATATCAGTAGCTCCACCTATTAATTTTGAAGTAATTAACTCGTTAAACCTTCCAGCCACAATCCCAATTTTTAATTCTTCTCCATTAAATTTCCCTTCAAATACTTTCATTTTTCCTCCTAAATTTATTCTAGTTTTAAACAATAAAAAAACTGGACTTAAATAAACCCAGAGATTAAAAATTATTAATACAAAAAACATATATATATCAAAAAGTGATACATATAAATATATATTTCATACTAACTTCTCCCATCTAGACTATACTATCGGTATTGGAATTTCACCAATTCATGCTTCCGTTTTTAACATCAGCTCGTGGACTTTTACCACCGGTCAGGAATTTCACCTTGCCCTGAAGTTTATATTATTGTTCAATATGATTATAATCCTATTTTATATTTTTGTCAAAATTAATTTTTTTTAATAAAAAAATCGTAAACACGTTATTTTTAAAACGTATATTTACGATTTTATATATATATAAACTACATTATTGCTTATATCAATGCTAATTTTAATGCAAATAATATTGCTAAAACAACCATAACATAAGATACATGTCTTCTTTCTTCTTTTGGTGCAACTACATTGTATAATAAATTAATTACTACGTAAGATAATATTCCTAACGTCAATCCATCTCCAATACTATAAGTTAATGCCATTGAAATTGCCGTAATAAACGCTGGTACTCCTTCAGTTATGTCATGTAAATCAATTTCTTTTAACGAACTTATCATTAAATATCCAACATAAATCAATGCTGGTGCAGTTGCGGCTGATGGAATTGCTATAAATATTGGTGAAAAAAACATTGCGATTAAGAATAACACTCCTGTTGTAACTGCTGTCCATCCTGTTTTTCCTCCTACTGTAACTCCTGTTGCACTCTCTACATATGTCGTTACTGTTGAAACTCCTAAAGTTGCTCCTACAGTTGTTCCTATTGCATCTGCCAATAATGCTCTTCCGACATTTGGTACTTTTCCCTCTTCATCTAACATATTTGCTTTTGAACAAACTCCAACTAATGTTCCTACAGTGTCAAAGAAATCTACAAATAAAAATGTTGCTATTATAACAAAGAAATTACCTAATAATTTAGGATTTGCTAAAAAACTAAAATCAAATTTCCCAGCTACTGGTGCTATTGATTCAAACTTAAATACTCCTTTTGGTAAATATATCCCTAAATCTGCTGCTTGTTTTGGATTTAATATTGCGTATCCCCAAGCAAGTAAAGAACTTACAACTATTCCATATAAAATTGCTCCATTTACTCTTTTTTTATCTAGTATCGCTATTACAAGCAATCCTATCGATGCTATAATTACTGTCGGTCCAAAGTGTCCCATACTAACTTTTGTCGCTTCATTTGCTACAATCAATCCTGCTCCAGACATTCCAACAAAGGCAATAAACATACCTATTCCTGCTGTTACAGCATGTTTCATTGGTAACGGTATTGAGTTTACTACTGCTTCTCTAATTTTGAAAAGCGTTAGTAAAATAAAGATTATACCTTCAATAAATACAGCAGTTAAAGCCATTTGCCAACTAATTCCACCTTTTAAAACTACCGTAAATGCAAAAAATGCATTTAGTCCCATTCCTGACGCTAAAGCAAATGGTAAATTAGCCATAAATCCCATAGCAAAACATCCTACTGCTGCTGCAAGGCATGTTGCTGTTACTAATGCTCCTGCATCCATTCCAGTTGCTGACAATATTCCTGGATTAACTGCAATGATATATGCCATTGTTAAAAATGTTATTAATCCAGCCATCATCTCTTTCTTAAAATCTACATTTTTTTCTCCTAATAACGGAAATAATTTTTGAATTCCTGTCAATTCATTTGTGTTCATTGTGCTAAATTCCTCCTAGATATATAATTACTGTTAAAACAGTATGTTTCATTATAACCTATTTTAGCTTTATTTTCTACTATAAAAATTTATTTTTATAATGAAAAAGAGTGGACATTTCATCCACTCCAATTTTCTTAAAACTTATAATTAAACCCAAATGTTACCATATGATTTGTATGTTTGTTACTCTCTTTGTTTACATCATAGTTAGTATACACATTAAATTTATTAGTTATATTTGCTTTCGCATTCACTCCTAAACTCATTTTATTTTTAGACAAATTGTTCCCTTTTACAGTTATATCTCTATCTATTCCTTTATATCTACCAACAAAATCTAAATTTTTTGCAAATACTCTGCTATATTCTACATAACCTCCAACTTCAAATGTATCGTTTAGTTTACTATCAAATCTTGTTCCTACACCTAATGTATATGTATTAATTCTTTTTGCATTAGCATTTATTCCAAAGTCTACTTTTTCATTTATTGCACCTCTTTTTACGCTTGCTATTTCTTGTTTTACATAAGGTGTTATTTTATTATTCTTAATTTTTACTACATAACCAGTTTCTAAACTACCTGACAATACTACATCATTTCTTTCACTTACACTTGTATTATTTACAACTTCTCTTGTTGTTTTATTTTTTACTACTGTTGCTCCAATTCTTGCTTGATTATATAAATTTCCATTTTCTAATTTAGCAAAAACATTCACTCCTGTTGTTTCTATTTTAGCATTTCCTTGTGCGTTATTAAAATCAGTTTTACCTTTTCCGTAATTAAATGCCATTCCGTAAGTTAAATTATCTTTACTATTAGTCACTCCAATTACACCAAAATTAGTTGTTGTTTTACTATCTCCGTAACCTTGATTTTTATTAGTTGCTTTTGTTGTACTAACACTAGCAAAACTATTGATACCTTTATTATTTTCTGCTAATTTATTACTTATAGTTCTATTTATAAAGTCTTGTTCTTTAAATGTTAAATCTTGTGAACTTGAATAAATTTGTCCACTCATTGTATTTAATTTATCTATATCTGTATTAATTATAGCATTAGCTACTCCTTGTGCTTTGACATGTGTATCTGCGTAATCAGCAATAGCATTTATATTATCTGCTACCACTTTTTCATTCCCATCTTTATTAAGCACTTCATTTGCATCTTTTCTTTCTACTCTTATTCCAGTTGGAATTGCTTTCGCTGTATAAAATTCATTATTTACTTTAACTGTTGCTGCACTTAAATTAAGTACCACTGGTCCTAGATTATCTATATTATTATTGTTATTGTTGTTATTGTTGTTATTGTTGTTATTATCGTTATTTTCTTCTCCTAACGGAATGTCAATATTTTTAGGTGTAAATAAACTTGTATTATAAATAAGTGTTGCTCTTTTTGCTGCATCTGAACTTTTTTCTACAACATTTTTCCATTTTAATTTACTACTTGCGTTTACATTTATAGTTAGTGCATCTAATTCTTTATCATCAGCTCCAAGATATAAAGTTCCTGTATTGTTTTCATTATTTATATTTAATACAGGTTGTTTTCCAGTAATTATAATATCATTCGTTTTAACATTATCTAATGTTAAAGTAGCATTAGCATTTCTTATTGTAGAATAATTTATTCCATTTTTTAAATACAATTCTCCGTTGTCTACATATGTTCCACCTTTATATAAATTATCTCCTGCTAATACTAATGTTCCAGGTCCACTTTTATATAGCCCTCCATCTCCCTCTATATTATTTGAAAATATAGAAAGTCCACTTGTTTTAAATCTAGCATAGCCATCTTTATACACTATTAAATGTTTATCTAAATATTTTGGTCCATTTAAAGCTCTATCTGCATTAACAAGTCCCCAACCATAAATAACATCTACACCTTTTTCTCCTATATCAGTTGCAGTTGTAAGTAATGTCATTTTTAAATTCTCGTTTGTCATCCAAGGGTATTTTTCTTTAACTAAAGCAGCTATTCCTGTTACTGTAGGTGCTGCACCGCTTGTACCCCAAAACCATCCACCGCTAGAAATTTCCATTTGTCCCATAGCTGTTATAAAGTGATATTTACCCTCAGGTGTACTAGGACTAAAATGTTTTAATTCATCTTGTGTTAAATATTTAGGGTTTTTATATTTAGGATAAGTAGTAAGTCCACCTACTAATATATGACCTTTTTTACTATATATGTTATCAAAATGAAAATTTTCAGGACTAACTGCACCATTCATATCATTGGTTGCACCTTGTATTATTAAATTGTTATTATTTATTTCATTTTTATAATATTCCTCAATTAACCCGTAACCTTTTTTATCTAACGAATTAATTGGAGGTAACCCGTTAGATAAATTAATTATAACATTTTTTTTATTTTTTGTTAATATATCTTTCTCATAATAAAATTGACCGTCATTAATTGCAGCATCAAATAAAGTATAATTACTATTTCTAGCTATATCAAAAGCTACTTTTGTAACTTTTATTCCATGGTCATTATATTTATAGTTATTATAATCATAAACAGCTCCAAAATTTAATTTTTCGACTGTATATTTCATACCACTATTTTTAAAAGCATCATCTGTTGGTTTATAATTTTCATATGGTTTCCAAAATCCACTATCATAAATAGCAATATCTACACCTTTTCCTGTATATTTAGTATTAGCTCCTACTTCTGGCAAATTTAGTGGATTATTAAAATTAATATAAGGTTTATTTTTATCTGGCACTTTAACACCTTTTACTACATTATGTCCTAACCCTCTATCAAATGGATTATCATAATTAGAATTATATACTAACTCACTTACAGTATTATATTCCACTTCTCTTCCATCTATTATAGTTTTAATATGTTTGCTTTCTGTACCACCTATTCTAGTTCCTTCATTATATTCACTTAAATCGATACCTTTATAAGTAGGATTATTACTTACATATTTTGATAATTCATCTTTATTTGTACCAATATCAGTTTTTACATTTGTACCATTATATTTTTGTTTTTCTGTATTTCTTTCATCATTAGTTGTTATTGTAACTTTTGGAAATCTATTGCTTGTATTATATTCAGTGTATGTATTACTTCCAGTATCTCCACCGCCACCGCTACAAGATACAATACTTAAACTTGCTATTAAACTAATTAATATTTTTTTATTTTTCATATTTTTTCTCCTTTTCTACAAATAAATCTAATGAATTAGAAAATATTAATAACACATATTTTAAAATATTATTCAAATCATTTTTTGGAAAAATTATTGATAATACAACTCCAATTGCGAAATATCTTATTGTAGTAAAAATATTCCTCCAAAAAATTTTTTTATCTACATCCCCAATATTTTTTGCTATTCCATATAAAACACAATGGAAAACAAATAATAAAATTATAACAAATATTGCATATACAAGCAATATTTTAAAATAGCCCAATTTAAAATATTCTATTACAAAACACTCAATTAATATTAACATTATCCAAAAGATTACTTGTACTATTTTTTTTACTTTAATATCAATATATTTTAAAATTTCAAGTATCATCTGTGATGATAATAAATAAAAGATTTCTAATCCTAGATTCTTTAATTCTTGTTCCTTATAAAAATAATTTACCCATCCTAAAATTAATGTTGACATAATAAATAAAACTATTGAAAATTTCGTTCTACTTTCTACTATATTCCTTTCCATAATTACACTCCTTTTATATTTTTATTTTTATTTACAAAATAGTCTAATGTCGTATTTATGTTTTTTTCAATTACATCACAAAAACTTACTAACATCAGCAACAACACAATTAATAAAATTCTTTTCACCACCTCATCTCCTTACTCTTTATTTTTATAAATTAAAACTAAAATAATTAGTACAAAAAATAACTTTATATATCCAAACCCAATTTTATCAAAAAAAAAAAAAAATCAATATTTTTCTTTCATTCATTTGTTTTTTATTTTTATAAAAGTAATTTATTATAAATTCTAATAAATTAATACAGTCATTTTTCATAATTTATTTGTTTTTTATCAAATTCTATTTATAAATATCTAGTCTATTAAAAAACATTTTTAAAACATCTTTATTCATAAACAAAATATTAAAATTTCCATATCACATTCTTAATTTAAGTCTTAATATACAACATAACATTATAAAACTAAAAAAATACATTAAAATTAGTCCTAAAATCTAAATATCTTTTACATTCTTTTTTCTCCAAAATAAAAAGAAGCCATATTAATTCCACGGCTTCTTTTAACATATTATTTTATTGTTTTTTCTCAATTTGAAAATTTATTAAAAATCACACTCTTTTTATATCCTATTTTAGCTTTATTTTCTACTATAAAAATTTATTCTCACAATTTTTTTATTTTATTTTTTACAACAAAACCAAGATCTTCTCTATTTTTTTATTTTTAACCTTCTGTGGCTTAAATGTAATATTTTCCATTATAATTGAATTAATTTTTTCATTATCTTCCGGAATATACCCTATTTTTTCTATTAAAAGTCCACTTATTGTATCGTAATGTTTTGACTCTAACTCTATATCAAAATAATCATTTATATCATTTAAAGATACTTCCCCACTAACTATATACTTTTTATCTGATAATTTTTTTATTGTTAAATCATCGCCATCAAATTCATCCGTTATATTCCCCATAACTTCTTCTATCATGTCTTCTAGTGTTACAATCCCCGAAAATCCACCATATTCATCTATCAATATTGCCATATGTTTCTTCTCTTTTTGTAATTCAATAAATAATTCATTAACATTTTTAGTTTCAGGAACAAAATATCCTTCTTGTAAAATTTCTAATATTTCAATATTTTCATATCCAAGTTGATATCCCTTTATCATAATATCTTTAGTATGTAACACACCTATAATATTATCCATTTCTTTTTCATAAACAGGTATACGAGAATATTTTAAAAATTCTTTTTTATTAAATATATTTTCTATAGCTGTATTTTTTTCAACTAAAAAAACTTTTGTTCTAGGTATCATTATTTCCCTAGCTATTTTTTCATCAAATTCTATCACTTTTTCTATCATTTCTTGTTCAGATTCGTTAAT
>CALHVR010000112.1 GCA_938037005.1 uncultured Leptotrichiaceae bacterium
TTGAATCTAAAGGAAAAAGGCTCTTTTTAACAGAAATGGGTAAAGAATTTGAACCTTTAGCACAAAATATAATAAATACATATGAAGAAAATATAAAAAAAATACAATTAAAAAATAATAAAAATTATGAATATTTAAATATTGGAGTTAGTTCTTATATAGCAATATATTTAATGCCTAAATTTTTACCGTTATTTTTAAAAGAAGAACCAAAGATAAAAATTTCATTAAGTGTTTATGAAAATATTATAAGTAATTTTGAAAATAATAATATGGATATAGGAATTACAAGAGAAAAGCCTCTTAATAATATGAATTATGAAATGGTATGTGAAGGGAAAATTTCTTTAGTTATTCCCAAAAATAGTGAAACTAATGAAGAACAATTATATAAAAATTATAATATTTTATGTGATAATCATCCTTTATATTGGGAAAAATTGAAAAAAGATATTTATGATTTTGAACCAGAAGCTAATTTTATATCAGTTAAAGATGTTTATCTTACAAAAAAATTAATTGAACTTAACCAAGGCATTTCTTTTTTACCTAAATATATAATTGATAAAAGTAATCAAAATTTAAAAGAATTTACACCAAAAAGAATAGAACTTCCAGTTTCATTTACATATTTAATAAGAAAAAAAGAGACAGAAGGAATAAATAAATTTATAAAATTATTTAAAAAATTTATTGAGAAAGAGCAAAAAAAACAGAATAAAAATTAGAAAAACAACTTTTAACGGAGGAATATTAATGACAGATATTGAAATAGCTCAAAGAGCGAAGTTAGAAAAGATAAGTGTAATTGCTGAAAAAATTGGATTAACAGAAGATGACTATGATCAATATGGAAAGCATAAAGCAAAAGTTAATTTAGATGTTTTGAAAAGAAATGAAAATAAAAAAGATGGGAAATTAATATTAGTTACAGCTATAACACCTACACCTCCAGGGGAAGGAAAATCAACTGTTACAGTGGGATTGACACAAGCGTTAAATAAATTTGGCTACAACTCAATAGCAGCTTTACGAGAACCTTCTTTAGGACCAGTATTTGGTATAAAAGGTGGTGCTACAGGTGGAGGAATGTCACAAGTTGTGCCTATGGAAGATATTAACTTACATTTTACGGGAGATTTACACGCTATTTCAGCTGCACATAATTTAATTTCAGCTTGTATAGATAATCATTTGAATCATGGAAATTTATTAGATATAGATGTTAATAATATTACTTGGAAACGAGTAGTTGACATGAATGATAGAGCTTTAAGAGATGTTGTAATTGGAATGGGTGGAAGATTAAACGGTATTCCAAGACAATCATCATTCCAAATAACAGTTGCATCTGAAATAATGGCAATTTTCTGTCTTGCAACTTCAATTTCTGATTTAAAAGAAAAAATAGGAGAAATCATTTTTGGATATAACAGAAGTGGAAAAATGTTAAAAGTTAAAGACTTAAAAATAGAAGGAGCAGTTGCAGCTTTATTAAAAGAAGCTATAAAACCTAATTTAGTTCAAACTTTAGAAAATACACCAGTATTTATTCATGGAGGCCCTTTTGCTAATATAGCACATGGGTGTAATTCAATATTAGCAACGAAAATGGCATTAAAATTGTCTGATTATGTTGTGACAGAAGCAGGATTTGCCGCAGATTTAGGAGCAGAGAAATTTTTAGATATTAAAGCTAGAAAAGGGAAACTTGATCCGAATGTAATTGTTATTGTTGCAACAGTTAGAGCTTTAAAACATCATGGTGGAGATAAAGAATTAACTGTTGAAAATGTAGAAAGCTTGAAAAAAGGACTTGTAAACTTAGAAAAACATATTGAAAATATGAAAAAATATAATATTCCAGTTGTGGTTGCGATTAATAAATTTATAACAGATACAGAGGCAGAAATTGTAGCAATTAGAGAATTTTGTAATGAATTAGGAGCTGAAGTAGCTTTATGTGAGATTTGGGAAAAAGGTGGAGAAGGTGGAAAAGAGTTAGTAGAAAAAGTAATTGACGCTATTGATAAAAATGAAAAAGCTACTAAAAAATACAAACCCTTATATAAATTAGACCTTTCAGTCCAAGAAAAAATAGAGATTATTGCAAAAGAAATTTACGGTGCAAATAGAGTGAAATTTACAACTAAAGCATTGAATGATATAAAAAAATATACAGAATTTAATTATGATAAATTACCAATTTGTGTATCAAAAACACAAAAATCGTTATCAGATAATCCTAATTTGCTAGGAAGACCAGAAAACTTTGAAATAACAATAAATGAAATTAGATTATCGGCCGGTGCAGGCTTTTTAGTTGCAATGGCTGGAGATATAATTGATATGCCGGGACTTCCTAAAAAACCATCAGCAGAATTGATTGACATTGATGAAAATGGAGTTATTTCGGGATTGTTTTAGAAATGTATTATTAATTTTAGTATAAAATTAAAAGATACGCCAAAATTTTAAGTAAAAAATCTTAAAATTTGAGGTGTATTTTTTTGTGAAAATAAAGAATTAATAGATTTTTTAATATTTTCTGTAATTAATTTAATAGATAAATTAGAAGATAGAAATCAAGCATTAAATTCATTATTTGATTAAAAAATATTCTAAATGAAAATAGAGTAATAAATTACTCTATTTTTTATTTTATTAATTTTTATTTTTTAATATATCTCTAATCTCAGTTAATAAAATTTCTTCTTTAGTAGGTGTTGGTTCAGAAGACTCTTCTAATTTTTCATTATCCTTGATTTTTCTTATAGCGTTTATTCCATTAACCATAATAAAAATAACAAATGCAATAATTAGAAAATCTACAACATTTTGAATAAATAATCCATATTTGATAGAAGCTTCTGGAGTTTTTTCTGTAGCCTCCTTGATCACAAATTTTAAATTTGAAAAATCAATTCCTCCTAAAATTAATCCAATTATAGGCATAATCATATCATTAACTAATGAACTAACTATTTTCCCAAAAGCACCTCCAATAATTACACCAACTGCTAAATCCATTACATTTCCTTTAGCAATAAAATTTTTAAATTCATATATTATTTTCTTATTCATATTACCTCCTTTT
>CALHVR010000113.1 GCA_938037005.1 uncultured Leptotrichiaceae bacterium
TTGGTAGCTTATACATTATATCCATGTCAAAATATATTCTTACTCCTTTGTCATTCGGATCTGATAAAAATATTTTAAATATTCTTTCTCTATTTTTCTGTAAATATTCTTCTATCTTGTCAAAATGATTCCCTTTACTTTTGTCATATAATAGATTATCTATAATATACTCTCTTAATCCCCTTAAATATAAATTTTTGGGAATATTTTGAGACCTTATTTCATCATCTTCCTCTAATATATACTTAGTTTTTAGCTTATTTTTTATTTTAAAATCAATTATATATGTTGGATAAACATATTCATAATATTTAACATCTATAGATTCCTTAGGTAATATTATATTCTTATCTTCTTCATAATATGTTAAAACTTCTTTTTTATATTTCCCATTATCATCAACAGGTTGTACGGGGATTATTCCAAAAAATGATAGAAATATAATTGGCAATAAAGAACGCACTACTATAACTATAGCATAAGTTGATAGTGTAAATATTAATACAATAATTACTATTTTAATTACTATTTTTTTCATTTTATTTCTCCCTCTTCTTTTTTATAGGTAACACTAAGTTATTTGCTTTTTCATCAACTTTAACATTTTGATGGTGAGCAGTTAGATAAAATATCACTTCATCTAAAATTATTTTTATTAGAGTTTTTAAACTGGGATTTTTTCTTAATTTTAGCCTCTGATTTTTCCGCCTTTCAAATTTATCATTTGAACTTAAAGTATTTATACCATTTTTAGAATTACTATAAGCTAAACCTTCAATATATTTAACATTTAAGAATTTTTCTATATCTATTTTTTCAGTAATACCATATTTCGATAGTTCTTTATTTATAATATTAACTACTTTGTTCTCAATAATATTAGCTACTACTTTGTTCTTAACTATTAATAATTCCCCTACTTTGATAGTATTTACTACATCTTGGACTTCTAATATTCTTGTTCTTGTTTCTAAAACATTTTTTTTGTTTAACGTAACACTATTTAAGAATCCCTCATGAGGAATTATATTTAATCTATCTTTATATCCAGATGAATCTTTTCCATTTTCTAATTTTTCCCTTTTTTTCATTTCATTTTCAATTATTTTATCCAATACTACTGGCGACGGATCAAATGCTATTGCTTGAGTATTATTCATTCTTAGTGTTAAATAATTAGCAATCCCACCTCCTAAAGAATGTCCTGTAAATAGTATAACTTTATTTTTATATTCTGGATGACCATTTAAAAATTTATTCATTTCTTCATATGCTTTTAAATACTGGTCATTATTTCTATTTGCTAATTGCATATCTTTGTTTATATCGGTATTAGTCTCAGTACCTCTAAATACTACAATTAATTCTCCATTTTTTTCTAATATATAGCCATCTAATCCTGTTACAGAATCTTTTATTACTTTTTTAATTTTAGCACCTTTTATAGAATTACCTTCATTATATTCAGAATATGCTAATTGTGAAATTAATCTCAATTCATCTACTGTATATCCTTTTGTATCTATAGCTGTGAATACATAGTTTGGATTATCTATAAAAAATTTCATTGATTCTATATCATTTATTTTTTCTCCTTTTAATAACTCTTTTTTTAATAACATGTTTTCAGCAACTATTCTTTTTTGTTTTTCATTTAAATTTTTATATTTCAAGTTATATTTAATAGATAATTTTTCTAACCTTTTTTGCTCATCATTTATTTTTTCATCACTAAATGTTGGTACATATGTATAATTTCTAAGTTTACTCATTTCTTCCGTAGTTAATGTTCTTGTTTGAACATTTATATTTGTTTTACCTTCTTTAATTTCTTTTTGTTTATAATGTAATGAGTTATCATCAACTTCTTCATCTTCATATTTCCATCTTTTAGTTTCATAAGTTACTAAATCTTTCATGGTGTCTAAATCTAATATATCTACATTATTTATATTAATATATAAAACATTATCTTTTGAGGTTGCTGCTCTAGCTATTTCTCCTTTAGAATTTGTAATATTATCAATAAAAACTACATCTTTAAAATCTTTTCCACCTAGTTTTCCTATTTCTTTATAATAAGATTTAACTATAGAAATTTTTTCATTATCACTTTTAGTATTTTCTAATAAGTCTTTATATTTTCTTAACGATGTTTCAGTATTGACATTATTATCTAACATTGCTTTTTGAATTTCTGAAAAAATATTTGTATTATTAATGCTAATTGTAGTATCTATTGCCTTTATATATGCCCCGGGTGTATTTATTACATTTTTAACATCATCAACTAATTTATCTCTATTTTCTTTATGAATTAAGTCTGCATGTAAATCATAACTTTCTCCATTTATTTTTGCTGTTACATTTTGTATTTTACCTTCTTTTGATATTGATGCACCTATACCATATCCATCTTTTGATATATTAGCACCAACATTTGTATATTTTGGGGAATATTTATTATTTGCATCTAATGTAAATCCTATATTACCACCTAATTCAAAATTATGTTTTTCATGTTTCTCATTTTTATTTTCTTTTTCAACTTTATTAGCTGATATTTTTATATCTTTAGTTTGTAATTCGTTATTATCATAGCTTACATCTTTTGAGTCATTATTTCCATAATTTCCATTTATACCTAGACTTGGTATTGATGTCATTAAATCATAAGATAAATTTAATCCTACTCCTACATTATTACTTCTTGCTTCTTGCTTATTTTCACCTTGATTTAACTTAACCTTATCTGCTTTTATTTCTAAATTTTCTGCACTTATTTTTTGGTTAGTTAATTCTACTGTATCTTTAGCATTTATTAATATATTGTTAGATTTAATATCTCCTTTTTCACTTTCTAATACATAGTTTGTACTATTTGTATTATTTCCACCAATATTTAATCCTATACTTGCAGTAATTAATTTGGATTTATCCCCAGTTGATATTACCTTATTTATATCATGTATTCCACTAGAAATATTTCTTACATCCCTAAATTTATTTGTAATATTACCTTTATTTAAACTTGATATATTTGAGGCAACATCTAATATTGGAGAACCTATCTTTGCAGTTAGACCTACATTAAATCCAAAATTATTATTCTCTACTTTTACTTCTTTTTTAGTATCTTTTAAGTGTATGTTATCTGCGGTTAATTTAAGATTATCAGAATATATATTAGCATTACTTGTAATGTCATTTTTAGCATCTATCAATATATTTTTAGATATTAAATTGCTTTTAGCATTTTCTTTAGAAACTATATTTTCTTTGTTGCTCAAGTAGTTAAATCCAATACCTGCATCTATACCACTAAGACCTGTATTAAATTTAGCTTCAAAATCTAATTTTCTCTGCTTATTAATATTTGTATTATATAGCTCTTGTTCTAATATATCTACTTTATCTGAATATATTTTAATATTTTCATTTGATATTAGATTTGAACCTTTTATCTTAGTACTTTTGCTTGAAATATTAATATTTTGAGCTAATAGATTACTTTCATTATTCATTTCTTTTTCTTCATAGCTTTGAGTATTATTGAATAAGAATAAAAATCTATTATCGTTATATCTATCTCTAGTTTCTTTTGTTTTTTCACTTTCAATATTTACATCATCTGCTTTAATATCAATATTTTCTTTTGCTAATAAATCACTTGACTTAATATCTAACTTGTTTGTATCAATATTAATATTTTGAGCTGTTAATGTACTTTTTCTTAAACTTTCTTCTGATATATTTTCTCTTGATTCATGATTTGTGAAAAAGCCTCTATCATCTCTATTTACAATAGATATATTCTCTTTTTCTTTTATTGAAGCTATTTTAATATTTGTTCCTTTTAAATCTAGATCCTTTATTGCTTCAATATCTGCTCCTATTATTGATATATCATTTGCACTTAACTTAATATTATTATACAACAATTTTTGATCATATACATTTAATTTACTTGCATTTACTGTAATATTTGATTTCTTATTTACTCTTTGATTTATATCATCTTCTATTTCTTTTAGCTTATCATCGTGTATTTTAAATTCCTTAAATACTAATTTGTTTTTATCATATGATATATTGTTTAAAAACATTGGTGTTTTATAAAATTCACTTAATTTAGTGTATATTTCTTTTGTTTCAGTTGGTATTTCTACTTCTTTTGTATTTTTATCTACATTTTGTTTTCCATTCTCTATTATTTCATCATTATCTCTTGTCGTTTGTTTTACTCTATCTTTATCATATGCACTAAAGTTTACTGTTTCTGCATTTATCTCTATATTATTACCTGTTAGTTTTGATGGATTAGCTTTAATATGGACTTTCCTTCCATCTGTTAAGGCTCTTTCATATCTTACATTATGTTCTATAGAACAAAATAATAGACCTAATCCCCAACACGTTCTATCTCCACTATATACTAAAGTTTCTCTACCATCTTGTAATAGAATAGTTTCATCACTAATACTTGAGGCATTATTAAATTCTTTAGTTTTAATTAAGTTATTATCATCTGCTAATATCTTTGCATCTTTGTTATTAACTACATTTTCTACTTGTATATCAATATTTTTACCACTTAAAATAGAATAATCTGTTTTCTTATCTTTATTTGATAAAAATGCCCTTAAAGTCTTTTTACCTTCATCATCTTTTGTTAATGTTAATGAACCACTATAGTCATTATCAAATCTTAGACTTCTAACATGTTCATCTTGATATTTATCTTTATATTTTTTCAATAAATACGCATATTCATCACCTGATAATACAGAACCTGTTTTATAGAATCTATTAATTGCAGCTCTTTTTGCACTATCTGTTTCAGTGAATCTAAAAAAGTTAAAATCTTCATACTTATCGCTATTACTTAACAACCATTTATCTAATGTTTTTTCAGTAAATATTTTTCCATTAAAAGCTTCCCATCTTTTTTTGTAAGTTCCAAAGCTTACAACTTCTCCTATATTATCTAATATTTTAGCTCTTATACTTAATTTATCATTTGCATATATTAAACTTCCATTAGTATTTTCTATCTTATCTTTAGCAATTAATGAAATATTATCACTAGTTAATACACTTTTATTCTTGTTATATATATTCTTTGCTTCTATACTCAAATTATTATTAGCCAAAATCTTATTATCATTATTAAAGTCTTCATCTACTCTAATGTTTAAATCATTAGATAAGATGCCATCAATTGTTGCTTGCGTTTTAGAATCAAGTGATACTTTGTCTGCAACTATGCTTTTAGCACCTATTCCTGATTTAGTTGCAACTATTTTTATATTATCTCCATATACACTACCAAGAATATCAGCACTAATTGGAACTCCTATTTCTCCATCTATTGTTTTTACAAGCTCTATATTTTCGCCATTTATGCTATATATATTATTCCCTGTTCTAATATCTAACTTATTTACTATTACATCTTTTTCAAGCCTAGCTACTTTTGATAATATATTAAACTTATTGATATTATTAGTATTTAATTCATCTAAACTTACTATTATTCCATCACCAACACTAATATTATCAATATCACCATTTTTTAATATTACTTCACCTGTAGTTAAAGTCATATCATGTATATTTAAAAATTTAGCACCATCAAGAGTTATTCCATTTTTATTAGCTACTATTACATCAAGATTATCTTTTGTTAATGCTTCTAAAACTCCTTTTATTTCTGTCTTATTAGTACTAGTAACTCTAAGCAAAGCTAATCTTGCAGGATCTTTTAAGTTTTTATTAGGATTAATTATACCTGCTATATGACTTCTTCCTATGCCTGTTGCATTATTAATTACAGCTCCAGTCTTATCTATTGAAAGGTCAGTAAAAGTAGAATCAGATACCCCTTTTTCACTTGGAGTAGATATATTTATTATTTCTACACCATTATTTGATTTTTCTACATACACATTTGTTTTTCCATCTGGTGTGATATTTGAATATGCTATTAATGATAAGCATATTAATATTGACATATATTTTAATTTTTTCATTCTAACTCCTTATATACTAAATTTAATATTAAATAAGCATCTAAATGATTTTGAATAATTTAAAGAAGTATCAACATTAAATTTCCATAATTTTTTTCTTATACCTAATTTCAAATCAGGATTTACCTCTTTAAAGTCTGTTAATAGCCCTATTTTTGAGTATATACCTTTATGTTCAAGGTCTATACTTGTTTCTAGGCTATTATTATTCTTTTCTAAATGATTATTTATATTTACACTAATTACTTGACCTTTATTTATTACTAACTTAGTATCAAAGCTTGGAATATTTTCTGATATATTGTAATTATATATATTCTCTAAATATATATTTTTATATTCATATTCATATCCTAAATGAATTTCATGTATTTTATCATTAGAGAGTAACACATCTTCAATATAGCTTTTTCTATTAGTGTAATCATATGCTGTTACTACACTTAATTTACTGACTTTATCTCTTTTAACTAATGTATTTAATTTTATTCCGGCTCTATGTGAATTTCCACTTACATCATATATATCATTATTACCTAATATTGATTTTTTATATTCTTTATATGAATATGTTAGATATGTTTTAGTATTTTTAAATGGAAATGATAATTCTACTGTTAAATTATTGTTTTTCCTGGCTTTCTTTAATTCCTCGAGTTTTGGAACTTCAACAATTTCACCTGGTTTTAATTCAACTTTCTTTTTTCTTTTTGGATTTATTGATTTAACAAAAGTATATGATATATTTAAGTTTTCATTAAGGATAAGACCAGAACTCGATAAATCAACTGTATACCTATATATACCATCATCAAATTTTTTCCCATAATTATCTATACCAAAAGAAAAAGAAAATGGATTAGTTTTTGTATTAGTTATTACTACATTAACTTTTCCATTTTCTTTACTTGGTTCTATATTCACATTAACATTATTATTTTTTGCAAATTTAAAATTATCCACTAATATATCAACATCTGATATATTTAATGAACTATTTGTTTTCAAATTAGAATTTATCCATATTATTTTACTATTTTCAGTACCATTATATGTTATTTTATCAATAATTGGTTTTGCATAGCATAAACAAGGCAACAAAAAGATTAATATTTTTTTCATGTATACTCCTAACTGTCCTTTATTATTATTATTTTAACTTATTTTTTGAGTTAGTCAATTTTTTTTATAAAAATTAAATACTTTTTTCCCTTCTGTTAATGATTTAACTTTGTAAACTTTTTTTCTTTCATAAAAATAGCCTCCTACGATATTTTATATTTTATCATAGAAGACTATAATTTTAAATATTTAAAAACTTTTTTCTACACTCTCTTCTTATCCTTTAATTTTTTAATTTCTATTGAATGTTTCCAATTGTTTTATTCGCATATTCAAATGCTAATTCTAATCTAATTCTTTCTTTTACATCATTGAAACTAACTTCTTTAAACGGAACTTCTTTTGTTTTAATCAATAAGAATGATCCAAATTGAGCTTTATGTTCTATCGTTTCTCCAACTTTTGCTGCAAATAATTTTGTCAATAAAGCGCTATCTGTCCCAATTCCTGGTATAGAATCTGATTTACTCAATTTTTTAAACTGTTCTTTAATTGCAAAATTAAATTTATCTTGTGTATTTACTTGTTCCCATGAAACTTTTTTAGTATCTAACTGAGTTTTTAAATCTGCTATTTTTTTATTAATTTCAGTTTTACTTTCATCAGATATAGTAGGAGTTAATAATATATGACTTACTGTTGCAAGATTTTCATTTTTTGAATCTTTAGCTTTTACATAAATTATATGATATCCAAACTGAGTTTTTACAGGCCCTACAATCTCCCCTGCTTTAGCTTTTTTTATAGCCTCTGCAAATTCTGGAACAAATCCTGTAATATCTGTATTTTCACCTAAACTACCACCATTTACAGCCGATCCCGGATCTTGACTTAATTCTTTTGCTTTTGTAGCAAAATTATCTTTTGTTATTGTTTTTTTAACTTCTTCAGCTTTATTTTTCAATGTAGTCCAATCTTTTTCTGTTGCTTCATAATCTTGACCAACTACATATCCAGCGATAGTATTTTGAATATTATAAAGATTTCTATTCGCATTAAATTTAGCTTGCATTTCTTCATCTGTCGGCTTATAAGTATCTATTATATAATTATAATATTTTTTAGAATAATCTCCTAATTCAAATAATCCAACCAAATCTGGATTACCTTTTATTCCTACTTCTTTAGCTTTTTTCATTCTATCTACTAAATTAGATAAATTTTGTTCCATTATAGATTTAGCACTATCTACTAATCTTTCAGAATATCCTCCTTGACCAGAAAAGAATCCTTGTATTACCATTTCATTTAAGTTTGCTTTTGTAAATTTATATCCTTCTTTTTCTACTATAACTTGTTTTGTTTTATCATACAATGCTTTATATTCTGGTAATTTAAATTCAATTTTTGCTTTTTCTAAATGTTTTACAATAAACGAACTTAAAACTGAAGTTACTTCCTCTGTCATCAATGATTCAGTTATTTTTGGCTTAGCTTCTTCAAATGTTTGATCTATAAAATCTTCTGTGTATTTATATCGTTCATAAGTTTTCTTAATTTCTTCATCTGAAATTTTAATTTGTGACTGTATTTTTTCTTGCACTTTAGAAATTATCAATTCATTTTTTAATTGTTCTTTAAAAGTAGATAGATTATATCCATTTGCCATAATATACTGAACAAATTTAGATTTACTTCCTATTTGTTTTTCCATATCAGCAACTTGTTTATTAATTTCACCGCTTCCTACTTTAACTTTTAAATCTTTTGCTGATGTTGCTAAAACTTTTCTGTCTATCAATATTTTAATTAAATATTCTTTTAAAACATCATCAGGTAAATTTTTATAATCTTTAGTATCAATTCCTGCTGCTTCTAATTGTTGTTTTTGCTGTGCTAAAGAATTTTCTGCTCCTTGTTTTAAATTTTGAAACTCTTTTTCAAACTCATCTTTATAAATTTTCGCACCATTTACTTTAACTATATATTCTCTAGTAGGTCTATTCAAAATCGTATTTTCTACGAAAAGATAACCACCATACAACACTGCAATTCCTACAACAGCTGCTATTACTTTAGAGAATTTTCTTAATGTATTTTTTAAATTTTTAATTCTCATTGTTCCTCCTATTTTTTTATGAATACACTTATTATAACAATTTATTTACAATCTTGCAATAATAAAAATAAGTTGTTTAATTTTTAAACAACTTTTTTCATTTTAATTTTCACTTATTTTTTTTAAACACTCTTCACAAATACCTTTAAAATAAAAATGCATTTCATCTATTTGTGCATCACCTAAATCAGATAAATCTATTTTTTTTACATCTAAGTCAAAATCTGTAATTACTCCACAACTTTTACATTTAAAATGACCGTGAGTTTCATCTTCTTTTAAGTCATATCTTACTTCATTTTCTTCAATTATTATTTCTTGAACAATTTTTTGTTCTACAAATAAATTTAAAGTATTATAGACTGTCGTTTTAGATAATGTTGGTATTTCTGATGCTAATTTTTGAAATATCTCATCTACTGTTGGATGTGTATGATTTTCTAACAAATATTCAAATATTTTTATTCTCTGAATAGACGGTTTTATTTCATGTTCCTTTAAATAGTCACCTATATTTTCTATATGATATTCATGACTATGCATAACTTTCTCCTTTTTCTCTCCAAATTTATACAAAATTAACAGACTTTATTTTTGTATCCATTACAATTTTATATCTTTTTTTCAATAATGTCAAATTTTTTTGTTTATTTCTTTAAATCTAATCTCATTAAGTATCTAGGGACATTATCTCCATACTCATTTGATAAATTTTCTACTATTTCAAATCCAAACTGAGAATATAAATTTTGTGCTATTATATTATCTTCATCTGCTGTTAATTCTACTGTTTTTATCCCAATTTTTATCAAATATTTTAAAACATAATCTAATAATTTTTTTCCATACCCTTTTTTTTGAAATTTTTTAGATGTTGAAACTCCATACAAATAAGCTTTTTCTCTATCAAAACTACTTAAAACTTCTATTACAGATATAATTTCATTTTTTTCAGTTAATATCACAAAAACTTTTCCATATTTTGCAAATGGTTTTATATTCCAATTCCCTACACTTGCTTCTCCAAAAATTTCATCTTCATATTTCACAATTTCAAACAATAAATCACTATCTTTTTTACTATCTAATTCCTTAATATATGTTTCCATTTTTTACTTCCTTTTATTAATATTCAACTTCATAAAGATAAAGTCCTTCCGATGGTGCTAATATTTTAAATCCATCTTTATTTGGTTTTTCTAATTTTTCATCTATATAATTTTCTTCTTTTTCTCCAAAATATACTGCTAATGCTGATCCTATCATAATTCTAACCATTGTTTTTAAAAAAGAATTACCACAAATTTTAATAAAATATTTCTTTGTATTTTTATCGTATTCGCAATTAATATTATATACTTCTCTCTCCGGATTTTTGAAAACTTTATCTTTTTTCATAAAACTACTAAAATTATGCTTCCCTACATATTTTTGCATTATTTTTCTTAATTTAACAACATCAATATCTTTTTTTATAGCTGTTATATATTCTGTTTCAAAAACTTCCAAATCATTTTCACATTTCATAATATACATATATGTTCGCTTTTTTGCATCATATCTTGAATTAAATTCATATGAAACTTCCTCAATTTCTAGTATTTTTATATCTTTTTTCAAATTTTTATTTATTTGTTTTTTTATAGCTTCAAGTGGTACATTTTCTCTCAAAAAAAAGTTTGAAACTTGACCTTTTCCATGAACACCTTTATCAGTTCTTCCAGAAGAAATCATATTTATTTTTTCTCCAAAACTCTTTTCTATAACTTTTTCAATTTCACCTTGTACTGTTTTAAAATTATTTTGTCTTTGAAATCCGTAAAATTTACTTCCATCATATTGATAAATTATTTTTATATTCCTTTTTTTCATATTAAAATTTTCCCTTTTAATCAAAAATTACTTTTCTATCGTTATCAAATCGTACTTTTACTAAAGATTCTAATTTAATTCCTTTTTCTTGTATTTTTTTCCCTCCACTTTGAAAACTTTTTTCTATAACAATTCCAACTCCACTAACTATCGCTTTTCCTTGTTTTACTATATCTATTAACCCTAAAGCTGCTGCTCCATTTGCCAAAAAATCATCAATTATCAAAATATTTTCATTTTCTTTTATATATCTTTTTGATACACAAATGTTATAACTCATATCCTTTGTATATGAATACACTTCTGTTTCAAAAACTTCTTCATTCATATTTTTTCCCTTCATTTTTTTAGCAAATACAACAGGTACTTTAAAATACTGTGCTGTAATTATTGCAATCGCTATTCCTGAAGCTTCAATCGTTAAAATTTTATCTATTTTCTCATGTTCAAATCGTTTTTTAAACTCTTTTCCAATTTCATTTATGGTTTCTACATCAAGTTGATGATTCAAAAATGAATCTACCTTTAAAATATTTCCATTCCTAACTTCCCCTTCTTCCAATATTTTCTTTTTTAAATATTCCATCATTTCTCCTCAAATTCATTTTTTTAATTATACATTTTTATTGTATCATTTTCAAGACAAAAAATTATACTTAATTTTCTCTTAAAGAAAAAATAATTATTATATATATGCCTAATTAAATTGTCGACCTTTGATTATATTAAATATTTAAAATAGATTTCGCTCTACGTAATAAAAAAAAGAATATAAAAAACTTTCAAATTATCTATGATTAATTCATCATATACTATTTGAAAGTTTACACTAAATATTTCACACTAATTAATTTAATAAATTACTGTCTTATTTCTTTTTAGTTGCTTGGAATTTTTCCCACACACCTTGTTTAACTAAAATACTTCTAACAGTTTCAGTTGGTTGTGCTCCATTACTTAAAAATCTTAAAATTTCTTCTTCTTTTAATACTACTTGTTTTCCTTCTTCAGCTAAAGGATTGTATGTTCCTAAATAAGCAACTGCTTTACCATCTCTTCTTGTTAATGCTTCCATTGCTGCAATTCTATAGAAAGGTACTCTTTTTCTTCCTAATCTTGTTAATCTTAATTTTAACATTTTATTCCTCCAAATTTATTTTTAATTATAAGTCATTTCAATCATCTTAATCTATTATACATTTTTTTTGTTTTCTTGTCAAGTATTTTTTCTTTACACCTATTAACTTGTAAATTGTAACTCATAATATGACACTTTATTTTACAATTTATATTGTATTTACTAGCTTAATAAAAAATTCTCACTTTTTTAAAAATGAGAATTCTATTATTTTAGGAGTTAGGTTAGATTGTTAATTATTATAGTTATTTTCTTTTGACTGTTTCTTCTTCCCATGAAACGATTTCACCAGTTTGAGAATTTAAGTCAAATTCATATCTTACATTATTCAAATAGATTACAATTTCATAAACTTCATATCCGTGATCTACATCTAATGCTAATTTAGAAATATTACTTTGTTTTGCCCCTTTAACTTTTTCTAATGCTATTTTTACGATTTGATCTCTACTTAATCTTTTTTTTGTTTTATCTGTATATCTATTATTTACATTTTCATTATAAGAATATCTATAAACTTCTTCTTCTGAAAAATCTAAAACTTCTCCAGTATTTGCATCTATTTCATAGTCATATTCTACATTTCCACTGTAAAAATCTATATCATAAACCTTTGGAAATGGTTTTTCGGAACGGCTTTGGTAATGATATGGAGTTCTGTTACCTTTGCCAAATTCCTGACACCGCTGATGAGCGAAAACATTTTCAACCCCGGAGGCGACCACGGAAAG
>CALHVR010000114.1 GCA_938037005.1 uncultured Leptotrichiaceae bacterium
AATAAACTTATTAACCCATTTCCAAAAAATAAAATTATTGTCATTAATACTATTGAAATCCAAATACACATTTTTTTTGCTTTTTTTATTGTCCATTCAATTTTTTTATTATTTTTTTCACCTATACTATTTCCTATAAAAACACTATTCGCATTAGAGATTCCATCAAATATGTACGAAATTAAATATTGTATTTGAAATAATATAGAATTCGCTGCCAATACTACCGCTCCATACAAAGAACCTTGCTCCATAAAAATATTTGTTACTATCATAAGACAAATTGTCCTAATTACAAGATCTCCATTTACTTTTCCACTATTTTTCAATATTTTTAAATTAAAAATTTCACTTAATTTTAAATTTTTAATATTAGTTACAACTTTATATTCTTCTGATTTTTTTCTTACAAAAATTATAGCGAACGACAATATAGTTGTGAAAATTTGAGCTATTAGAGTTGCATAAGCTACACCTTCCACTTTTAGATTTAGCTTATTTACAAAATATATGTCTAATACAATATTTATCAAATTTGTTAAAAATTGTAATATTATACACTCTTTTATTTTTCTCCTACCCATTATCCAACCAAGAATAGAATAATTTGTAAGAACAAACGGCGCTCCCCATATTAAAATTTTATAATATTTTTGCATATTTTCTAAAATCTCAGGAGTAGAATTATAAAAATGAGTTGCACTCCAAAGTATTACATTTTGAAATAATAAAAATAATACTCCAATTACTATTGAAACGGTTATAGGTCTAAACAATGTCAAAGTTTGATCTTTTTTATCTTTACTTCCATAAGCCATAGCCGAATAACCGGAAGTACTAACACGTAAAAATCCTAATATCCAATACATAGTATTAAAGATTGTTCCACCTAATGCTACACCACCGATATAAGATGGATTTGTTAATTGTCCTACCACTGCTGTATCAACCGATGCTAGAAGAGGTGTTGTCAATGTTGATAGTGTAAATCCTATAGCTAATTTCAAATACTGTTTATTATAAAATTTTTCTATATTATTGTTAGCCATTATACTTCCTTTCTTTCTTTTTTAAAAAAAGTGATTGAGTCTAAACTTTAATCACTTTTATACTTTATTTAACTGGAAAAATAGCTTCTAATAACGCTTTTGTATACGAATGCTCTGCTTTTTGAGCAATATTTCCAGCTTCAATTATTTCTACAACATTTCCAACATTCATTACAGCTATTTTGTGTGCAAAACTATCTACTAAGGCAATATCATGACCTATAAATATTATAGTTATTCCTTTTTCTTTTTGTAATTTAATTAATAACTCTATTACATTTTTTTGAATTGACACATCTAACGCACTTGTAGCTTCATCACATATTAATATTTCTGGCTCTAACGATAATGCTCTTGCAATACCTAATCTTTGTCTTTGTCCTCCACTCATATTTTGTGGATATTTATGTATAAAATCTTCTGGTAAATCTACCATTTTCAATAATTCTTTTGCTTTTTCTTCCTTTTGTTTTTTTTCAAGTCTTTTATAATTCATTAAAGGTTCTGTCAAAATATCAAGTACTTTCATTTTTGGATTGAAAGCTGACCAAGGATCTTGAAAGACTATTTGAATATTTTGTCTATTTTCCCAAACTTCTTTAGGCGTAAAGTGTGTAATATTTCTTCCACGATAAAAAATTTCACCTTCTGTCGGTTTTTCTAAATCCATCAGCATTTTTACAAGCGTTGATTTTCCTGAACCTGACTCTCCAACAATTCCAAAAGTTTTACCTTTTTCTATCTTTAAATTAATATTATTACATGCAATAACTTTTTTCCCATTATCTTTTGGATAAATTTTAGTAAGATTTTTAACTTCCATTATTATTTCATTTTCATTAAACAAGTCTCTTACCTCCTATTTCCGGAACTGAATCTAATAATTTTTTTGTATACTCGCTTTTTGGATTTTTTATTACTTCATCTTTACTTCCAGCATCTACAATCTTTCCATTTTTCATAACGATTATTTTATCTGACATATACGCCGCAACCCCTAAATTATGAGTAACCATTAATATTGCTGTTTCACTATTTTTATTCAAATTTATAATTTCCTTAACAATTTGAGCTTGAGTAATTACATCCAATGCACTTGTCGGTTCATCAGCTAGTATAATTTCTGGCTCAAATGTAAGTGCCATAGCTATTCCAACTCTTTGTTTCATTCCTCCAGACAGTTGATGAACATAGCTTTTCATTATTATTTCTGGATCTTTTAGATTTACTTTTTCAAGTAATTCCATTGCTTTTTTTTCAGATGCCTCAGTTGTTAAATTTGAATGTGTTTGGATATATTCAATAAATTGTTTTCCTATTTTTCTTATTGGATTTAATGTTCCACCTGAATCTTGTGAAATCATTGTTATTTTTTTCCCTCTAATTTTACGCCATTGTTGAATACTTTTATTTAATAAACTTTCATCATTATATATAATATCGCCGTTCACAACTTTACCATCATTCGGAAGTAATCCCAATATAGCAGAAAGAACAGTAGATTTTCCACTACCGCTCTCTCCAACAATTGTTATTATTTCACCTTTTTTTAATGATAAAGAAAAATTTTCTACGACTGGTTTTTTATCTCCATATTGTATAGACAAATTCTTAATCTCTAACATATTTTATATACTAAAATATTTAGTATATCTCCTCTCATAATTAATTTTTAGCTACATCTTTTGTTATCCAGTAATAATCCATTGGGTACATTTTTAATCCTGTTACAATTTTATTACTGTATAAGAAAGTTGTTTCATATCCAAAGAATAATGTTGCAGCATCGTCCATAATATATTGTTGAATTTTTATAATATCTGCTTTTCTTTGTGCTTTATCAAATTGATTCCCTAACCCATCAATCAATTTATCAACTTCTGGATTAGAATATTTAGCTTGATTAGTAATTTCTTTTGAATGCCAGTTTTGTCTTAAGAATGTTTCTGGATCTCCAGTATTTGCTGCTAATACATTCCAAATTAATAAATCGAATTTCCCTGCATCTCTCATTGTTAATAATGTTTCATAACTTACTGGGTTTAATGTTATTTTTACTCCTAAATTTTTCATATCAGCTTGAAGTGCTTGAGCATAAACTCCTAATTCTTCTCTACTTGTATAAATTACAAAATTTAAGTCTAATTTAGAACCATCAGGTTTTTCAACAAATCCATCTCCATCAACATCTTTATAACCTGCATCTACCAATAATTTTTTCGCTCTTTCAGGATTATAAGCATTTTCATCTTTTAATTGATCAAATCCATAATCTAATGTCGGTGGAACTGGTGCTTTCCCTGCTGAAGCTCCTCCGTGTAATAAGTTTTGTGTATAACTTTCTCTATTTGCTCCACTTATTAAAACTTGTCTTAAAACTTTATCTTTCAATGCTCCTGTCTCATTCATGAAAGCATATGTATTTCTTAAAGATTTTAAACTTTGAGTTTCAATATTTTTATCTCCTTCAAAATCAGCTTGATTTCCTACTTTTAAATTATACGCAACATCAATTTCTCCTGATTTTAACGCTAAAGCTCTAGTGTTTTGATCATTTATATCTTTAAATGTTACTTTTGCTAATTTAGCTTTTCCATCCCAATAATTTTCATTTCTTACAACTACTGTATATTCTCCTGGTTTAAATTCTTGAACTACAAATGGTCCAGTAGCTATAGGTCCTTTTTGTGCAAATTCTTCTGTGTTAGCAGTTGTATCTACTATTAAGAACATCGGATCAGCTAAAATTTCAGGTAAAATAGCTACAGGCTTTTCTGTTTTTATTGTTAAATTTTGTCCATCAGCTACTATACTTTTATATTTAAAATATCCTTTTGCTTTACCATTTTTTTCAAACACTCTTTCTAGTGAAGTTTTAACTCTTTCAGCAGTTAAAGGTGTTCCATTTGAAAATTTAACATTATCTCTTATTTTGAATGTCCATTCTAATTTATCATTACTTAATGTCCAACTTTCAGCTAGTAAAGGTTGTAATTCACCTTTTTCTCCAAATTTTGTTAATCCTTCCCCTACTCCATAACGAGTAATTACCCATGCGAAATATTGATCTGTGGGCTCTAAAGTATCTGCAAATGATGTCACTCCTACAACTAATTCATCTTTTGGAGTGCTACTTACAGTTCCACCATCTTTACTTCCGCCACATGCTACTACTAAAGCTAATAACATACTAAATAAAACTAATAATTTACTCTTTTTTAACATTTTCTAAACTCCTTTTTATATATTTTTATTTTTCATCAATTAAATCTCTTACACTATCCCCAAGCATATTAAATATTACAACTACAATAACTATAGCAATACCTGGATACATCATAATCCAAGGCGCTTTAGCTAAGTAAGTTCTACCTTCATTTAACATAGCTCCCCATTCCGGAATAGGTGGCTGTGCTCCAAATCCTAAAAATGATAACGTTGCCACTTCTAACATTAATATTCCTAAATCTGAAACTGCGGTAACTATCATAGAAGTTATCATATTCGGAATGATATATTTTAATAATATTTTAAAATCTTTTGTTCCTGTTACTTTTGCTGCTTCAACATATAATTCTTGTTTAACTTTTATAACCATACTTCTTGATAATCTTGCATATTTTGTCCAAGCTACAGAAGATATTGCTATAATAGCATTTGACACACTTGGTCCTAGTAAACCTGCAATTGCAATTGCCAATATAAGTCCTGGAAATGCAATCATCATATCTCCAATCCTCATAATTATCATATCTACTATTCCTCCAAAATATCCAGCTATTACTCCTAAAAATGTTCCAACAATAAATATTGTTGCAACTAAAATTAATGTAATAAATAACGAATATCTTGACCCATAAATTACTCTTGAAAACAAATCTCTTCCTAATATATCTGTCCCAAATATATGTTCTGCTGATGGTTTTTGTAAACTTTTCCCCATTTCAGCTAAAAACGGATCTTTTGGAACAATATATGGTGCTAAAACAGCTACAACAACAACTAATATCGCTAATATCAAAAATGTTATTAATTGTATTTTTTTTACATTTTTTTTACATTTTTTTACAAGGCTTTTTGCTTTATCCAACTAAACAACCTCCTCTATTCTCGCATCTAAATATTTATATGACAAATCAACCGTAATATTTACTAATAAATATAAAAATGCAATTATTAATACATAAGCTTGTATCAAAGGATAATCTCTATGCCCAATAGCTTTGACTGCCATACTTCCCATTCCAGGGTAATTATAAACTATTTCAACTACAGCTGTCCCACCTAAAAGTGCTCCCAATGATAAACCTAACAAGGTAACTAAAGGCAACATTCCATTTGGCAATACGTGTTTCCATAAAATGTCTTTTTCTCTTATTCCACGCATTCTAGCTCCATTAACATAACTTTTCCCTAATTCTTCAATAAAAATATGTCTTATTTGTCTTGTATATCTCGCCGACATTGATATTGCTATTGTTAAAGCTGGCAAAATCATAGATTTTAAATCTGTTTTTCCTCCTGAAACTGCAACCCATTTAAGCGAAACACCAAAGATAATTAAGAATATTAATCCTGTCCAAAAACTCGGTACCGACATTCCAAAAAACGTTAATCCTCTTACTAAATAATCTTGCCATTTATCTTTTTTTACTGCCGCTAAAATCCCTAATGGAAATGATATTATACACATAAATAATAAAGATAATAACGATAATGATAATGTTGGAATAAATGCACTTTGAATTTTAGCTATTACTGGTATTCTAAGCGAATAAGATTTTCCAAAATCTCCATGTAATAATAAATTTGATAACCATCTCCAATATTGAACATAGAATGGTTGATCTAATCCTAACTCATGTCTAGTTTGAGCTAGTAATTCAGGTGTCGGAAGTTGTCCACATTCTGTTAACATTATTTCAGCTGCATCACCAGGTGAAATATAAATTAAACAAAATGTAAAAAAGCTAATTCCGAATAATACTATTATTATTTGTAATAAGTATTTCAGCATTTTCTTTTTTTTCTCTTCTTTCATCTTTTTAGTATAAGTTTATACTAATTTTATATAAGCTCATACTCTCCTTTCATTAAATATCAAATTAAAGTTTGGGAGAACAAATCCCAAAATATTTTACCTTTTTTTTATTATTTTGTCAATCAAATTTTTTGAATATTTGATAAAATTTAATTTGTATTTTATATAATTTTTTTCAAACTATAATATAAGTCAAAACATTTTTTCTAACATATTTATATAATCTTTAAGTAAAAATAATTTCCTAAATTTTAATAATTTTTACTTTGTATACCTTTCCATATATGAAATTATTTTAATTTTATCATTTTCAAAAAAAAAAAAAAAACACCTCTAAAAGTGTTTTAAAATATATTATAAAGAAATGGTGCCCAGACGCGGAATCGAACCACGGACACAGGGATTTTCAGTCCCTTGCTCTACCGACTGAGCTATCTGGGCATAAAATGGCGGGTGAACTGGGATTCGAACCCAGACATCTTGCGATTTCGCCGGTTTTCAAGACCGGTCCCTTAGCCGTTCGGACATCCACCCGCATTAATTACTCAGTAATATTATCATAATTTAATATTTCTGTCAACTATTTTTTAAAATTTTCTATTATTTTTTTTATATCTGGTTTAAAATAATTAGGTCCTTTTATAACTTTTCCATCTTCTCTATATATAGGATTTCCATTTTCATCCAGTTTAGATAAATTACTTCTATGAATTTCTTCAAAAACTTCATCAATTAAATCTTGCATTCCGTGTTCTATAATTGTCCCACACAAAATATAAAGCATATCACCTAACGCATCTGCTACTTCTACGATATCTCCTTTTGCTGCCGCTTCTAAATACTCTTCATTTTCCTCTTTCATTAAATCAAATCTTAATTTTTCTTTATTATTTTCTAATTTCCCTATCGGATCTTTTGAATTTCCTAATTTATAAATTTTGTGAAATTCTTCCACACATTCAATTTTTCTTTTCATTTTATTTCCTCCTAAAATATTTATTAAAGGGCTACCAAACGATAACCCTTTCGTATTAATCTCTTCTTCCAACTAATCTTAAAATGTAAATAAATAAATTTATAAAATCTAAATATAATTGTAATGCACCAAAAATTTCTATTTTATCAATAATTGCTAAATCTTCTGTCAATCCATACTCAATAACTTGATTTTTTATTCTATTTACATCTACTGCAATAAATATAATAAACACAACAACTCCTAGCATTGAAGAAATCCACATTAATCCATCACTTCTCATAAAAATATTTATTATCCCCATAATTATTAATGCCCAAAGTCCTGCTAATAAAATTGAATTATATTTACTTAAATCTTCATTTGTAACATATCCATAAATTGCTAATACTGCAAATAACACTACTGTTCCTAAAAAAGCATACAAAATACTATATAAATCATAAGCTAAAAATAATGTTGATAATGTTACTCCATTTAATAACGAATAAAACATAAACATTGCTCTTAATGTAAATTTACTAGCTTTAAATGCCATAGCTGAAAAAGCTAAAACAGTTATCACTTCAAGACCTAAAGCAATATACAAGAAAACTGAAAAATTATTTACTAATACTTCTGAGTTATATATATTAGTTATTGTAAAATATCCTGTTATCCCTGTTATTATCAATCCAAATACCATCCACAACAAACTTCCTTTTACCTTACTTCCTGCTAATGCTTCTAATTCCTCATAATTCATATATTTTGTGTCATTCCCATATATTTCTTTTTCAAAATCATCATAGTTCATAATATCATCTCCATTTAATATACTTTACTATATTCTCAAATATTCTATCTGTCATTTAAAATTATTTACCAAATGGAACTTTAGATTCTTTTACAATTTCTTTTATGAAATCATCTAATAACATTGTCGTACTATCTTGAGATCCAAATCTTCTAACATTTACTTCATTATTAGCCATTTCATTTTTACCTAAAACTAATTGTACTGGTATTTTTTTCTCTCCATTTGCTTCCCTAATTTTATAACCTATTTTTTCTTCTCTCGTATCTAATTCTACTCTAATTCCAACTTCTTGTAATTTAGCAACAACTTCTTCAGCATAAGAAACTTGTTCTTGAGAAATTGTTAAAACTTTAACTTGAACTGGTGCCAACCAAACTGGGAACGCTCCTGCATAATGTTCAATTAAAATTCCAATAAATCTTTCTAAACTTCCATACATTGCTCTATGAATCATTACCGGCTCATGTTTTTCTCCGTCCGATCCAATATAACTCATTTCAAATCTTGTTGGTAAATTAAAATCTAATTGAATTGTACCACATTGCCAAATTCTTCCAATTGAATCTTTCATTTTAAAGTCAATTTTTGGTCCGTAGAACGCTCCATCTCCTGGATTTAATTTGTATGCAATTCCTTTATGTTGTAAAGCTGATTCTAATTTAGCTTCAGCCATTGCCCAAATTTCATCCGAACCAATCGCTTTTTCTGGTTTAGTTGATAACTCTATATTATATTCAAATCCAAACAATGTATAAAATTTATCATATAAATCAATAATTTCAATAATTTGTTCTTCAATTTGTTCTTCTGTACAGAATACATGGGCATCATCTTGTGTAAACGCTCTAACTCTCATCAATCCGTGTAAAGCTCCACTAAATTCATGTCTATGAACTAATCCCATTTCACCATATTTTAATGGTAAATCTTTATATGAATGTAAATTATTTTTATATGCAATTATTGATCCTGGACAGTTCATTGGCTTAATTGCGTATTCTTTTTCATCAATTTCTGATGTATACATATTTTCTCTATAATTAAACCAGTGTCCAGAAATTTCCCATAATTCTTTGTCTAACATTATCGGTGTTTTAATTTCTTTATAATTTTTCTTTTTATGCTCTACTCTCCAAACTTCTTGTAATTTATTGAATAATTCTACTCCTTTTGGCATAAAGAATGGGAATCCAGGCCCATGTTCATCTAAGAAGAATAAATCTAATTGTTTACCTAATTTTCTATGATCTCTTTTTTCTGCTTCAGCTAACATTGTTAAATATTCATCTAATTCTTTTTTACTTCCAAATGCTACTCCATAAATTCTTTGTAACATTTTATTATTAGAATTTCCTCTCCAATAAGCTCCAGCTGTTGACATTAATTTAAAAGCTTTTAAAAATCCTGTTGATGGAATATGAGTTCCTCTACATAAATCTACAAATTCTCCTTCTTGATAAATACTTACTTTTTCTGCACCTAAATCTTCAATTATTTCAACTTTATAAGTTTCTCCTTTTTCAGCAAAATATTTTTTAGCTTCTTCGGCTGTCATCTCACTTCTTATAAATGGATAATTTTCTTTTACAATTTTTTCCATTTCTTTTTCAATTTTTTCTAAATCTTCTTCTGTAAACGGTTTTTCCGGATCAAAATCATAGAAAAATCCATTTTCTATAACTGGTCCTATTGTAACTTTTGTATTTGGGAATAATCTTTGCACAGCTTGAGCCATTATATGTGCGGCACTATGTCTTATAATTGCTATTCCTTCTTCACTTGTTGCTGTAATTATTTGTATTTCTCCTGATTTTTCTATAACATAACTTGGATCAACTTGTACTCCATCAATTATTGCTCCAACAGTTGATTTCCCTAAGCTAGATCCTATTGTTTTTGCAAATTCTACTACTGTCATAGCTTTCTCTAATTGTCTTTTACTACCATCAGGTAATATCATTTCTATCATATTGTTACTCCTTTTATACATTTTATTTTAAATTATATTTGCTATATATTTTACACTATTTTTTATATGATTTCTAGTGTTTTTTAATTATTTATCATTATTTATTATTTTTTAAATAAAAAAAGCCTTAATTTCTAAGACTTTTCCTATTCAGATTATTTAATTATTAATGTTTCTCCATCCATTTCAACTGGTTTTTCTATTCCTAATAAGTCTAACATTGTCGGTGTAATATCTGCTAATTTCCCATCTGTTCTTAATTTTGCATCTTTCATATCATTTGAAATAAAGATTAATGGAACAGGATTTACAGTATGAGCTGTATGTGGTTCTCCAGTTTCAGGGTTTACTAATAAGTCTGCATTTCCATGATCTGCAGTTATTAATACTGCTCCATCTAATTCCAATACTTTTCTAACAATTTGTCCTGTACAATTATCTACTGCTTGACAAGCTTCCATAACCGCTTCTACATTCCCTGTATGTCCTACCATATCAGGATTTGCAAAGTTTAATATAACAGTGTCTACATGTCCTTTGTTTAACTCTTTAATTAAGTTATTTTTAACATCATAAGCACTCATTTCTGGTTGTAAGTCATATGTTGCAACTTTTGGTGAATCAGATAATAATCTAATTTCTCCTGGATATGGTTCTTCCACTCCTCCATTAAAGAAGAATGTTACGTGAGCATATTTTTCAGTTTCAGCAGTTCTAACTTGAGTTAATCCAGCTTTAGAAACTACTTCTCCAAATCCATTTACAATTTTTGTTGGCGGATATGCTACTGGAGCATCAAATGTTGAATCATATTGTGCCATACATACAAAGTTTACTTTTGGAGCTACTTTTCTTTCAAATCCTGTGAAATCTGAAGTAATAATCGCTCTAGTTAATTGTCTTGCTCTGTCTGGTCTGAAGTTTGCAAAAATAATTCCATCTCCATCTTCTACTTTTACAATTTCTCCAATTTTTGTAGCTTTAACAAATTCATCTGTTACTCCATTTGCATAAGAATTTTTTATAGCTTCATTAGATGTTGCTGCATGTTCTCCTTCTCCCGCTATAATTGCATTGTATGCTTGCTCTACTCTATCCCAGTTATTATCTCTATCCATTGCATAATATCTTCCAACTATTGTAGCAACTCGTCCTAATCCAATATTTTTCAACCCTTCTTCCAATTGAGCTAAATAGTCTACTCCACTTTCAGGGGCAGTATCTCTTCCATCCATAATTGCATGAACATACACTTTTTCTAACCCTTTTTGTTTAGCCATATCTACTAATCCTATAATATGATTAATATGAGCATGAACTCCTCCATCTGACATTAATCCCATTATATGTAAAGCTTTTCCATTTTCTTTTGTTTTAGTCATAACATTTGATAATGGCTCGTTATTTAAAATTAAACCTTCTCTTATTTCTTTTGATATTTTTGGTAATAATTGATAAACAACTCTTCCTGCTCCAATATTTAAATGTCCTACTTCTGAATTCCCAAATTGTCCTTCCGGCAATCCTACAAATTCTCCATCCGCTCTTAATTCAGTGTATGGATACTCTTTTTTAAATTTATTAAAATTAATTGGGTTAGCTAATTTAACTCCATCAACTTCATTGTTGTGGTGATTCATTCCCCAACCATCTAAAATTACTAAAACTACTGGTCTTTTTTTCATATTATTTCGTCCTTCCATATTTAAAATTATTATCTTTCCATATTTATTATACTAATTTTTTACTTTAATTTCAATAATTTTCTTAAAAGATTATTTTATAGTACTTATAAAAATTTACACTATACTTCTTTACAATTTACCTCTTTTCTTTTTAAATAAAAGCTCCTTTTCTTATGTTATTTTATATGTTATAATACAAATTATTATATAAAAAAGGATAATTTTATGACAAAAAACTTAATTTGGACTTGTATCTAGATTAATTATAGCTATTATTCTAGGTATTTTACAGTTTTACCAGAACCTATTATTAGAGTAGTTTTTACATTTTCTAGTCTGTTTAGCAAATATTTATCATTTATAATTCCACTAATGATTATAGGATTTGTAGTTTCAGGTATTGCTGATTTAACTCAAGGAGCAGGTAAATTACTTTCTATTACAACATTAATTTCTTATATTTCAACTATAATTGGAAGATTTTTATCTTACACTATGGCAGTTTCAATTTCACCTCAATTAATAGACTTAAAATCTTTAACCACAGTTATAAATAGTGAAAGTTTGGAATTAACTCCATTTTTTACTATTCTTCCTCTATATTTTTATCTTTTTTAAATACAGAGTCTACGAATATTTTTATACTTTTTTGTAACATATCTTTAAATACAGGATCTTGACTCGCTTTAGTAATTACTTTCAAACTTTGTTGCCAATTATTTATTATTTCTTTCATGTCCGTATTTATGTTCAATATCAAATTAAACAACGTATCTATAAATTCTTTTCTTTCTTCAGCTGAAACATTATTTAACCATAGTTGTATATTTTTCATTAACATTTTACTCTCTTTTGACAAATCATTTACATATAAGAAATCTGTCCTTACTATTTCCCACGAATACAAATCATGTTGCATTATTAATTTCTCATTACTCAATATAATTTTAGGAATTTCTTTTCTTTCCAATAAAATTCCAACAACAGACCCTTTTGGTATATATGTTTCTATCTTATCTAATATTTTTTCATATTCAACATTATTTATTATTTCTTCATTAAATCCTGGTCCATCAAAATTATAAATTTTTATTATTTTATCTTTATATTTTTCATCTACAAAAATTGAAGAATACACTGATAAATTTCCTCCTTTTGAATGCCCGGCTAAAATAATATTTAGATTATCTTCCTCCATTACTTTTTTTAAATATGTTACAGCTTCTAATTGTGCCGGAACATGAGTTAAAAAACTCATATTAAAATCTTCTTTCCATCCAACTACTGTATTATCTGTCCCACTAAAAACTACAATTTTCAAGTTTTCATTTATTTTTATTGTCATCGCACAAAATTGTTTTTCTACCTCTAAATCAATTTTATTTATATAATTTGAAATTTTTAAATTATTAAATCTTTCACACTTTAATATTTTTTTTACAAGTTTTATATCATTTTCCATAATAACATTTTCTAAATTTTCTCTTGATTTTAAAAATTTTTTTAAAATCTTCTCTAAAACCATTTCATTTTTAATCATATTGTCAAACGGAATATAAACTAATCTAGATAAAATAAGTGCATCTATTTTATTAAATTTATCAATCTCAAAACTCAAATCTCCACGCCATTTTAAATAATCAAAAATTGTATTTTTCATTTATAATCGCCCTCTTTTATACTAAAATATTTTATTTATTTTATCATATTTTATTCTAAAAATATATTTTTTCTTTTTTTATACTTACAAAGCATAACTCAAAATATTTACTTTTTAAAAGATTTTTTATCACTTATCTAAATACTTTATTTTATAATTTATATTTTTTATAAAAATACAAATTAAATACTAATTAAATTAAAATTTTCATATTTTTGTTTTTTCTT
>CALHVR010000115.1 GCA_938037005.1 uncultured Leptotrichiaceae bacterium
AGTTGGGACTGCTGTAGAAATATTATTGCAAATGGATTCATTCTTGGCAGTTAAACATATGAAGAGTTTTGTAAATAGAAGACATCGTTAATATTAAAATTTAGAATTTATATAAAATAAAAAATATTTGTATCGTAATAATGATGTTATTTATAGTTGTAAATTGTGGTAAAAAAACAGCGGAAATAGAATATGAGATACAAAAAGTACAAAAAGGAGATATTATATTATCAGTAAGTAAAACAGGACAAGTAAAATCAGAAAATGAAGTTTCAGTTTATACTACTGCAAGTCAAAGGGTAGAAAAAGTATTTTTTAAAGCTGGAGATAATGTAAAAAAAGGAGATGTTGTCGTAACTTTTTATCCATTAGATAAAAATGAAACATTAAGAAAAATTGAAATGAAAACTCTTGAAATTCAAAAACTATCAAGAAATTTAAAAAATTCACAAGTATTATTAAGTATTGGTGGAGAGTCAAAAACAAATGTTGATGATGCTAGAATTGCATTACAAACGGCACAGCTTGAACTTGCTACATTGAGAGATGATTTAAAATTAATAAAAAATGAAATAACAAGTCCAGTTGATGGAGTAATAACATCAATGACAGCAGATGAAGATTATAAAGTAAATACAGAAACGACATTATTTAAAGTAGCAGATATTTCAAATGTTAAAATTGAAGTAAATTTATCTGATTTACAAATAAAAGATGTAGCAGTAGGACAAAAAGTTATAATTTCATCAGATGCATTAGGAAGTGAAACTTTAGAAGGATATGTTTCAGAAATATCAGGAATCGCTGAAAAAAGTGATACATTAGATGAAAGTACAACAAAAGTAACTATTAAATTTAATAATACTAAAAATTTAAGACCAGGAACTACAATTAGTGCTAATATATTTTATAAAGAAGCAAGAAATGTATTAAAAGTTCCGTATAGTTCAATAATAAATGAAAATGGTAAATATTATGTTTATAAATTAGGGAATGATAATAAAGTTCAAAAAGTTGAAGTTAAAGTTGGATTGACAGATAATTCTTACTATGAAATTATAAGTGGATTGTCGGAAAATGACAATATAGTTTCTGTAGTAGATGAAGCATTAAAAGATGGGCAAAAAATTAAAATAGCTAGTGAAAAAGATAAAAAAAATAATGGTAAATAATCCAGAAAAAAGACCAAAAAATTTAAAAATAAAGAGGTAAATGATGATAAAAGCAAATAATGTAATTAAAATTTATAAAAATGGGAATATTGATCTGGAAGTTTTAAAAGGGTTAAATTTAGAAGTTTTAGAAGGTGAATATGTAGCTTTTATGGGTCCATCTGGAAGTGGAAAATCAACATTTATGAATATTTTAGGATGTTTAGATAGAATGTCATCAGGTACATATACTTTAGATGGAGTAGATGTTTCTTTAATGAAAGATGATGAACTGTCTATAGTTAGAAATGAAAAAATTGGCTTTGTATTTCAAACATTTAATCTTTTACCTAAATTATCAGCACTTGAAAATGTTGCATTGCCGGCATTATATGCAGGATTAAAAAAAGATGAAAGATTAAAAAGAGCAGAAGAAGCATTAAAAAGTGTAGGACTTGGAGATAGAATCCATCATAAACCTAGTGAAATGTCAGGAGGACAAAGACAAAGGGTTGCTATTGCTAGAGCGATAATAAATAATCCTAAAATTTTATTGGCAGATGAGCCAACAGGAAATTTAGATTCAAAATCTGGAGAAGAAGTTTTGAAAATATTTAAAAATTTGAATGATAATGGAACAACGATTGTAATGGTAACGCATGAAGAAGATGTAGCTGAATATTGTAAAAGAATAATAAGATTGCGTGATGGTGTAATAGAAAAAGATGAAATTGTAAAAAATAGAAGAGGAGTGGATTGATGAATTTTATAGAAGCGTTAAAGTTAGCTATTAATAATCTTTTAAGTTATAAAGTTCGTTCATTTCTAACTATGCTTGGAATTATTATAGGTATAGGGGCAGTAATAATGATGTCATCACTTGGTGCTGGGATGAAAGAAAATATTACAGGTGATTTGAATAAATTAGGAGTTGGAAATTTTGCAATAGAACTTGATACATCTCCTGGGAAAGAATATAAAACAGAAGATTTACTTACAACAAGAGATATTGAATACATAAAAAAAATACCTAATGTAACAGCTGTTTCTCCTAGTTCAAGTACATTTACTAGAAGTACAGTAAATAATAAAAATAAAATGTTTAGTGGTACAGGAGTAACAGAAGATTATTTTAAAATTGTAAATTTTGATATTATAAAAGGAAGAAAATTTTTACCTGATGAGTATAGAAAAGATGGTAAATATTTAATAATTGATAGTAGTTCTGCAGATAGATTTTTCCCTAATGAAAATCCTATTGGAAAAACAATAGAGTTAGAACTTGGAAAAAATAAACAAGTTGTTACAATAGTAGGTGTTTTTAGTTATAATATAGGTTCATTGAGTTTTGGAGATGACGAAGGTGGAGGAATACCTATTATAGGATTACTTCCTAATCAGTATTTAAACTTTATAAATGGAAATCAAAGTGATAAATTCACATCACTACAAGTTAAAGTTAATAATGCCAATAATTTGAATGAGGCAATGGAAATGAGTAGAAATTATTTGAAAACGAGAGGAAGTTCAACAGATACATATAGGGTTAGTTCATTAAGCCAAGGTCTTTCACAATTTAATGATATTTTAAATATGATAACTTTATTTATAAGTGGCGTTGCTGCAATTTCATTATTTGTTGGTGGAATTGGTGTTATGAATATTATGCTTGTGAGTGTTACAGAAAGAATAAGAGAAGTAGGACTTCGTAAAGCTATTGGTGCAAAAACTAAAGATATTTTAGTACAATTTTTAATAGAATCAATTATTTTAACTTTTTTTGGTGGAATTATAGGAATTATAACAGGATACGGAATGGCATTATTAATCGGAATGTTGGTTCATGTTTCTCCAATTTTAAGTCCTTTTATTGTAATAATTTGTATTACAGTTTCAACAATAACTGGATTAGTTTTTGGAGTTTATCCAGCCAAAAAAGCAGCAGCATTAGATCCAATGGTTGCATTAAGAGTGGATTAAATTTATTAAAAATTAAGAATTTATTGAAATTGAATAGATTTATACTGTAAAATCATAAAAAAACTTCAAATGATTGAGTTAACCTTTCACTTGAAGTTTTTTATTTATATTAATTGTACATTTCAGTTAATCTAGCTTGTACTGTTTCATCATTAAGGTAATCATCGTATTCCATTTCTTTTTCAACAATTCCTTTTGGCGTAATTTCTATAATTTTTGTAGCAATAGTTTGAATAAATTCATGGTCATGAGTTGTAAACAATACAGTTCCATTAAATCTTTCTAACGATTTATTTAAAGAAGTAATACTTTCTAAATCTAAATGGTCAGTAGGGTTATCTAATAGTAAAACATTTGCACCTGATAACATCATTTTAGATAACATACATCTAACTTTTTCTCCTCCTGATAATACTTTTGCCATTTTTTTAGCTTCTTCTCCTGAGAATAGCATTCTACCTAAAAATCCTCTCACATATTGTTCATCTTGATCTTTAGAAAATTGTCTTAACCAATCAATTAAAGATAAATCTACTTCTTCAAAATATTCTGAATTATCTTTAGGGAAGTAGCTTTGTGACGTTGTAACTCCCCACTCGTATGTTCCTGAATCTGGTTCGATTTCTCCAGCTAAAATTTGGAATAAAGTAGTTTTCGCAATGTCATTGTTTGATAAAATTACAACTTTATCTCCAGTATGAATAGTGAACGATACATTATCTAATACTTTTTCACCATCAATAGTTTTTGTTAATCCTTCAACTCTTAATAAGTTATTACCAGCATCTCTATCTGGTTTGAATTCTATATAAGGATATTTTCTATTAGATACTTGCATGTCTTCAAATTGTAATTTATCTAATTGTTTTTTACGGCTTGTAGCTTGTTTTGATTTAGAAGCATTTGCTGAAAATCGTGCAATAAAGTCTTGTAATTCTTTTTTCTTTTGTTCTAATTTTTTGTTTTGGTTTCTAATTAATTCTTGCATTAATTGATTTGATTCATACCAGAAATCATAGTTTCCAACGAACATTTTTATTTTACCATAATCAATATCGGCAATATGTGTACATACTTTATTTAAGAAGTGTCTATCGTGCGATACAACTAAAACTGTCGTATTTTCTAAGTCCATTAAGAAATCTTCTAGCCATTTTACTGCTTTTAAGTCAAGTCCATTTGTAGGTTCGTCCAATAATAAAATATCAGGATTTCCAAAAATAGCTTGAGCTAATAATACTTTTACTTTTTCAGGTTCTGTTAATTCTTTCATGTATTTATGGTGTAATTCAGCTCCAATTCCTAATCCAATTAAGAATTTTTCTGCATTTGTTTCAGCTTCCCATCCATCAAGTTCAGCAAATTCTCCTTCAAGTTCAGCAGCTAAATGCCCGTCTTCTTCAGTAAATTCTTCTTTTGAGTATAACACTTCTTTTTCTTGCATTATTTCGTATAATCTTGTATGTCCCATCATTACAACATTTAAAACTTCATCTTCTTCGTAAGCAAAGTGGTCTTGTTTTAAAAATGATAATCTTTTCCCTTTATCTATAATTACTTGCCCTGATGTAGATTCCATTTCTCCTGTTAAAACTTTTAAAAATGTTGATTTACCTGCACCATTAGGCCCTATTATTCCATAGCAGTTTCCTTCAGTGAATTTTATGTCAACTTCATCAAAAAGTTTTCTTCCACCAAATTGAACTGATAAATTACTTGTTGCTAACTACAACCTTTTCCTTTAACATAATTACCTCCTTTATTTTCACTGCTTTTCCTAAATTATATCAAAAAAATACATAAAAATAAACATAAACTCTTTATTTTTTATGAAAATATTGGTAAAATATAAGTAAATAAATATATTTGTTTGAAATATAATAAGGAGGGAAAATTATATGAATAAAACAAATTTCCATACACATAATTATCGTTGTGAACATGCCAGAGGAACGGTTGATGATTATGTTCAAAAAGCAATAGAAAATGGGTATACAGAGTTAGGAATTTCAGATCATGCTCCTGTACCTAAATATTACACAAAATATAGAATGAAAATGGAAGATTTTGAAGGATATTTAAGAGAAATAGAAGATGCAAAACAAAAAAATAAAGATAAAATTAAAATTTATAAATCGGTAGAAATTGAGTATTTTCCTGAATTTTCAAGTTATTATAAAGAATTACAAACAAAATTAGACTACTTGGTCTTAGGACTACACGCCTATCGTCATAAAAATGAAGAAAAACATTTTAGTACATGGACTATTAGTAATGAAAAAGATGTAGAAGCATATGGAAAGTATATGGTAGAAGCTATAGAAAGTGGATTTTTTGACTATATTGCTCATCCTGATTTATATATGTCAAATTATCGTGAATGGAATCAAGTCACAGAAAGAGTAGCACACTATATATGTAGAGCTGCTAAAATTGCCGGAATTCCTTTGGAAGTAAATGCAAACGGTATAAGAAAAACATTGGAAGACCATCCTGATTGGGATAGGTATCAATATCCTTATAGAGAATTTTGGGAAATAGCAAAACAATATGATGTGAAGGTAATTATAGGATCAGATGCTCATGATTATGAAGAAATGGAAGATGTAGCAATGTCATTAGCAAGATTATTCGCAGAAGATTTAAATTTAAACGTAATTGAAACAATATTTTAGAAAGGAATTATGATTACAATATCATAACAAAATAAGATGAATGATTTTAAATTTTTAAAAGGTAAAAAAATGATACATCCAACTACAAATATAACATTAGAATATTTGGATAAATCAAATGCAGTATGTTTTTTATTATTTAATGAAACGAAAGAAAAAGTCGCTTTAGTGAAACAATTTAGACCAGGACCAAAAGCTGAAACGCTTGAAGTGGTAGCCGGACTTATAGATAATGGAGAAAATCCAGTAGAAGCTGCATTTAGAGAACTGAGAGAAGAAACGGGATATAGCATTGAAGATGTTGAAGAATTTTCAGAATATCCAGAAGGACTTTTCTGTTCACCAGGATATACAACAGAAAAACTTTGCTTTTATTCTGCAAAATTAAAGTCTGACAGTATTGTTCCAAAAGAACTTAATTTAGATCATGGAGAAGATTTAGTTGTAGAATGGGTTAAAGTGGATGAAATTGAGAAAAAAACAAATGATATGAAAACAGTTTTAGCTGTAATTTATTTTAAAAATAAAAAATAACAAAATGGAGAAAATAAAAAATATAGAAATGAAATTAATTTAAAGTGAGAATGGATAAATTATAATTTGTGGTGGAGAATTTATGAAAGAGATTAGACCTGATTTTAAAGATATAAAATCATTTGAAGAATTTAATAAATACTATTGGTATCGAGAAGAACTTTCAAAAATTTGTAAGTCCCTTGGCTTAGAATATAGAAGTACAAAAAAAGAACTAAATTATATTATAGAACAATATTTTAAGGGAAATAGAGTAGAAAAATTTGTAAGAAAAGTAAATAAAAATCAAACTCAAGATATAACCTTAAAGACACCATTACTAGAATGTGGATTTTCCTTTAACCAAAATTTTAGGAATTATTTTTCAGTTATAACAGGTGTTTATCCATTTAAATTTAATGCTGATATGGCAACCGCCTGGCGAAAAGTAAAAGCTGAAAATAATATAAATTTTACAATTCAAGATATGTTGAAAGTATATTATGGTAAATCGGATTATGCTAAGTATGATAATTCATATTGTCAATGGAATCAATTTTTAAAAGACTTTTGTTTAGATAAATATAGCGATTATTATTCTAATAAATTAAAGGTTGCTGCTATTCTTTGGAAAGAAGTTAGAAACTCAAAAAATAAAAAAATTTATTCAAGACAACTTCTGAATGAATGTAGAGATAAAATAGAGAAATATCATAAATAAAAATAAAAGATGATAGAAAATGGAGAAAAAAATTTTTTATGAAAAACAATGAAATTTTAAAAAAAGGTGATGTAATTCAAATAAAAATAGAAGACTTAAACATAAAAGGAAGAGCTTACGGATATTATGGCGATAATGAAAATAAAATTTATCCTAATATAAATGCAGCTAAAGGTCAAATAGTTGAAGGTATTTTTGTGAAAAGGCGTAGAAAATATGAGCTAATTCGTTGTAAGATTGTTGACTTTGCAGGAAGGAAAAATGCAATTTATGATGAAATTGAAAGACAAAATGGAGGATGTAATTATCAATATTATTCTTATGATGAACAAGCTCAAATGAAATCAAATAATATTTTTCAAGAAATAAAAAGTGTAGTAAAGTATGATTTTAAGTTTGAAGAAGTTGTAAAAAGTGTAGAAAAAGAAAAATATAGAAATAAAATGGAATTTAGTTATGGAAATGCTGTAAAAGATGGTCCTATGATTTTAGGGCTTCATAAACAAAATAGCTTTCATGATATTGTTGAAGTTGACGGACTGAAACTTATGGACGATAATTTTAATAAAATATATAAATTTTGTAATGAATTTTCAAAAAAAAGTGGACTAGATTTTTATCATAGATTAGATCATGTCGGTTTTTTTAGAAATTTAGTAATAAGAAAAGCAGATTTTACAAAACAAATATTAGTAAATATAGTAACTTCCACTCAAATTGAGAAAGATAAAAAAGATAAATTTCAAAAAGAATTAGTAGAAGGGCTTTTAAATTTACAATTAGAAAATGATTTCAAAATAACTGGAATTTTACATACATTTAATGATAAATTATCGGATTCTGTCGTTTCTGAAAGTGAAGAAATTTTATATGGTGTTCGTGATTTGGAAGAAAGTATATTAGGATTAAATTTCAAAATAAGTCCGTATAGTTTTTTTCAAACAAATTCCAAAACAGTAGAAAAACTATATGAAAAAGTATTAGATTATATTGATGAAATAGATGTTGATACAAGAAATTGTACTATTTTTGACTTATTTAGCGGGACAGGAACAATCGGTCAAATTGTATCAAAAAAAGCAAAACAAGTATATGGGATTGAGATTGTAGAAGAAGCGGTAGAAAAAGCTAATGAAAATGCAAAAAGAAACAATATCACAAATGCTGAATTTGTAACCGGAGATGTATTTGCAAAACTTGATGAGTTTGATACAAGAGGGATTATTCCCAATATTATAATTCTTGATCCGCCTAGAGCTGGAGTTGGAGAAAAAACTATAAACAAACTAATGAAATACAATGTCAAAAATATAATTTATGTTTCTTGTAATCCTAAAACTTTTATAAATGATATGAATGTTTTTCAAGAAAATGGTTATAAATTAATAAAAGCTACACCTGTAGATATGTTCCCATATACGGGGCATTTGGAGATGGTAGCGTTATTGTCCAAACTTAAAATGTCGATAAGCATATAGATGTTGAAATTAAGCTGGATGAGCATGATTTGACAAGTGCAGAGAGTAAAGCAACATACGCTCAAATTAAGGGAATATATATTAGAAAAATTAGGACTAAAAGTTTCGACACTTTATATTGCACAAATTAAAAAGAAATGTGGGATTGAAATGAGAGAACATTATAATAAATCTAAAAAAGATAATCAGGCTATCCTACAGTGTATGCCTGAAAAAGAAGAAGCTATCATAGATGCTTTAAGATATTTTAAAATGATTTAGTAGAAATGGATGGTATTTATGAGATAGATATTAAAAATAATATTGTTTCCAATTAGCTTGTTGTTAAGTATCCTCACTGCAGTTCTTTCATTTTTACTTGCCATAGGAAAAGTAATACTGTACTTGCTGATGATGTTTTGTATATTTCGAGGCAATAGCATCTTTTTTACAAAAAGAGGTTACCATTGGTATAGAAGCCTTAATTATAGGATTTTTACTTAGTCCTTATGGGATACCGATGGTTGGAGCCAATTATAGCATTATTACAAGATATAAACGAAAAAATAATGTCAGTTTAAATCAGAGAATTGATAAATCAGAAGTTGTGGAGGTAATTTGATGCGAGTATACGAAAATAAAGAAGAACTCAAAACTGAAATAAATAAAACATTTGAGAAGTATATTGTAGAATTTGATAATATTCCAGAAAGCTTAAAAGATAAGAGATTTGATGAAGTTGACAGAACTCCGGCTGAAAATCTTGCTTATCAGGTGGGGTGGACAACTTTAGTTCTTAAATGGGAGGGAGATGAAAGAAATGGACTTCAAGTAAAAACACCATCAAATGAATTCAAATGGAATCAACTTGGTGAATTATATCAGTGGTTTACGGATACTTATGCTCATTTATCTATACAAGAGTTGAAACTAAAATTAAAATCAAATGTTAATTTTATCTGTGTAATGATTGATTCATTAAGTGATGAAGAATTATTTAAACCACATATGAGAAAATGGGCTGATGAAGCGACTAAAACAGCAGTATGGGAAGTATATAAATTTATTCATGTGAATACAGTTGCACCTTTTGGAACTTTCAGAACAAAAATCAGAAAATGGAAGAAGTTAGCACTATAAATTCCAGTTTATATAATTGAATATAATAGTTTTAGCAACAGTAAATCAAAAAAGGTACTTTACAAAACGCTCTTTGGGGAAATAAAAAAGACATCGAGCCATATATGAATGAAAAATTTCAAAATAACATACTGCTTACTCAAACAGAACGATTAACTATAAATGGCAGACCTGCTAATCCAAAGTATGCAAGAAACAAGAATGTACTTGTGATAGGAGGATCAGGAAGTGGTAAGGAGAGTTTTTATGTCAACCCCAACCTTATGCAAATGTATTCGTCATATTGCGTAACCGTTCCGAAAGGAACAATAGTCCTTGAGTGTGGAAAAATGCTTGAAGATAACGGATATGAGATAAAAATTTTAAATATTATCAACTTCAAAAAAGCATGAAATACAATTTATTTGCCTATATTCGTTCTGAGAAAGATATATTAAAACTTGTTCAGACTATCATTGCAAATACCAAAGGTGAGGGAGAAAAGGCAGGTGAGGATTTTTGGATAAAAGCCGAAAA
>CALHVR010000116.1 GCA_938037005.1 uncultured Leptotrichiaceae bacterium
AAGTATTCTTTATTCCAGTTTTGATGAAAATTTTTATAAACTTTACGATGTTCCTATTAAATTTATAAATTATTTTATGATAATTCTTATTTCTTCTGCGATTATTATAAATATAAAAACAATTGGAATTATTTTAATTATTTCAATTTTAACAATTCCGCAAGCAACGGCATCAATTATTGCCAAAAAATATTCAAGTATTATTTATTTATCTGTTATTTTTTCTTTCTTAGGAATTTTATTTGGTTTATATTTTTCATATTTACTAAATATTCCTTCTGGTCCTTCAATTATAGTTATTTTAACACTATTACTTGTAGTTGTAAAAATTGTAAAAAAAATACTTGACAGATAACAATAATAATAGTATAATAGTTTTGTAATTATTACAAATTAAAAATTATTATAAATGAAGGAGAGATATTTATGTCAAAAACAGTTGAAAATTTAAACTTATATTTAGTAAATCTAAATGTACTTTACAGAAAATTACAAAATTACCATTGGAATGTTACAGGAACAGGATTCTTTACAGTTCACGCTAAATTAGAAGAGCTTTACGATAATGTAAATGAAAGAATTGATGAAGTTGCAGAAAGAATTTTAGCAGTTGGTGGAAGACCATACGGAACATTAAAAAAATATTTAGAAGTAACTACTTTAGAAGAAGCTAAAGATGAAGATATTTCTACAAAAGATGCAATAGCTAGCTTAGAAAAAGATTTTAAAGCTATGTTAGAACTTTGTAAAACTATTAAAAGAGCAGCTGACGAAGAAGAAGACTTTGGAAGTTCAGCTTTAATTGATGAAGATATTGCAAATTATGAAAAAACATTATGGATGTTTAAAGCTTATTTAGCTTAATATAAAAGGCATATTATTAAAATATGCCTTTTTCTTTTTTTTTAATTTTACATTATTTTTTACTAAAATAACATTCAAAAAATTATTTCTAATTACTAAAATAAATTTTCTACTAAATTTTATTTACAATTTTTAAAATAATTTTCAACTTCACTAAGTTCATTGAAAACAGTTCCATAATCAACAAATGGACGTGTTAAAACTAAAACTGTAACTCCTTCTTCTTTACAAGCTTCCACTTTTTCTTGCTCTCCACCTGTTGTTCCACTTTCTTTTGTCAACAAATAATTTATTTTATAACTTTGTAACATTGCTTTATTTAAAATTTTATCAATAGGCCCTTGTATTGCAATAATTTTTGATGGTAAATATCCTAAATCTTCTGCTTTTTTTATTGAATCAGTTGTTGGTAACATTCTTACATAAAGATTATTTTTATCTCCCATTTCTTTAATTACAGCAAGATTATTTGAGCCAAAAGTACTTAAAATATTTACACCTTCAAGCGTTTTTACATACTCATTCATAGCTTCAAGTGTTTCAAATTTTATTACATTTTCTGTTCCATAATCCAACATTTTTCGTTCAAATCTTACATATTTTACATTTAATTTATTAGTAACATTTATTACTGATTTACTAACTATTTGTGCATATGGATGACTTGCATCTACAGCAAGTGTCACTCCATTTTCTTTAATTAATTGTTCCATTTGATTTTCATCTAATTTTTCTGACAAAATTCTAATATTTCTATCTTTATTACTTTCAATATAGTCTTCTAATAATTTCCCACCATATCCTGTTGCCGTAGTAATTATTATACTTTCATCTGTATTTTTTATAATTATTTCTAATATATCTCTAGAATCTTTTGTCCCACCTATTATCCAAATCATTTATTTTCCTCCTACTTTGTATACACAAATTATATCTCGATTTTTAAAAAAATCAAGCCTTCGTCACAAACAACTTGATTTTTTATATTTTTATATAATTTCGTAACTAGTCGTTCCGTCTTTATTGTCTTTAATTTCAACACCTATCGCTTTTAGACTATCTCTTATTTCATCTGATAATTTAAAGTTTTTTTCAGCCCGTGCGTCAGTTCTAATTTTTATTAACAATTCTATTAACTCTTTACTCATTTCATCATTCTCCTCATTTACTTTATTTATAAGTTCGATTCCTAATATATTCTCCATCTTATTTTTTAAAGACATATACGAAGAAAATAATCCTTCCAATAATTCTTCCGTTACATTTTCAAAAATTACATCATAATATTTATTTGTTTCTCGTATTTGATCAAATACGGTTGCTATCGCTTGAGGAGTGTTCATATCTTCAGACATTGCTTCATCAAATTTTTTGTCAAATTTTTTTACTTTCTTTATAAAATTTTCTATATTTTCATTTTTTATAACTATTTTTTCAATATCTTTATTTACGTTATTTTTTTGTAAAATTTCCTCATATCTCTTAACTGATGAAATAATACTTTGTAAAGCTTTTTTGCTATCTTCTATATTTTCTATTGAAAAGTTAATTGGCTTTCTATAATGTGTGCTTAGTACAAATAATCTTACTATATTCCCATCAAATTTGTCTAAAATTTCACGTAATAAAAAGAAATTTCCTAGAGATTTAGACATTTTATCTCCATCTACATTTATAAAGCCATTATGCATCCAATATTTAGCAAAATCTCCATGACCAGAACATTTGCTTTGAGCAATTTCATTTTCATGATGTGGAAAAATTAAATCTTGTCCGCCACCGTGAATATCAAAAGTTTCTCCTAAATATTTTTTTGACATTGCACTACATTCAATATGCCATCCAGGTCTTCCTTGCCCCCAAGGTGAATCCCAATAAGGTTCCCCTTCTTTTTTAGGTTTCCATAAAGTAAAATCAAGTGAATCTTTCTTTATATCTAACACATTTACTCTTGCTCCAGCTTCCAGTTCTTCAATTTTTTGATTAGATAAATTTCCATAGTCTTCGTATTTTCTAACATCAAAAAAGACATTACCTTCATTCTCATAAGCATATCCGTTTTCAATTAATTTTTCTATCATTTCTATAATTTCAGTCATATGCTCTGTAACTTTTGGTCTAACAACATCTTTTAAAACATTTAGTCGATTTATATCTTCAAAAAATGCTTCAATATATTTAATTGCAACTTCTTCAGGTTTTATTTTTTCTTCTATTGCTTTTTTAATTATTTTATCATCAACATCAGTAAAATTTTGTACATATTCTACTTTATACCCTTTATGCTTAAAAAATCTCGCTAAAGTATCAAAAACAATAATCGGTCTAGCATTCCCTAAATGAATATAATTATAAACTGTAGGCCCACAAACATACATTTTTACCTTATTTTCATCTAATGGTATAAATTTTTCAAGTTTATTTGTCATTGTATTGTATATTTTCATTTTTTCTCCTAACACTTTGTAACTATTCTATTCAACTAATAAATCGTTCTCTACTTTTGATTCATTTTCTATTATTTTTACATTTGAAATTTCAGTAAATCTTTTACTTATTTTAGTTGATGTCGTTGCAATTTCTTTCACATCTTTTGTCACTTTTTCAATATCTTTTTGTAATGATGTCCATCTTGTTTCATATCTTACAAATTCTTCTTGTAATTTGCTTAATTCTTCATGAATTATATTTGCATATTTATTTCTTTCAATGTTTTTCATTGTAACTTGAACTATTGTTAATATTGACATCAAAGTGGTAGGTGATGTTATTCTTACATTTTTCTTGTTTGCATATTCCAAAATATCACTATGATATGCATTAATTTCTGCAAAAATTGCTTCAGCTGGTAAAAATAATATTGCTTGATCACTTGTTTCATTCTCTATAATATATTTATTTGATATTGCATCAATATGTTTTTTCATATTTGAAACAAAATCTTTTCTAGCTTGTATTCTTTCTATTTCCGTTAATTCTTGATTATATATTTTTCTATAATTTTCTAACGGAAATTTTGAATCTATCGCAATATTTCCCATTGGTTCTGGTGTAAATAATATAGAGTCAGCTATTGTTCCGTTTGATAATTTATATTGTGTTGCATAAATTTTATCGTTTCTTTCCCCGAAAACCGATGCCAGTATTTGATAAAGCTGAACTTCTCCAAAAATACCTCTACTTTTTTTATCTGTCAACACATCTTGAAGTGATACAATATTCGTTGATAATGTCTCTATTTTTTTCTGTGCCTCATCTATTTTTGACAATCTCTCAAGTACATTTCCAAATGTTTTTGTTGTTTCTTCAAAGCCTTTTGATAATCTCTCTTCAACTTTACTATTCATCATATCAAGTCGATTTTCTATTTTTTTGTTAAGCCCTTCAAAATCATCTGTTATACTTTTTTTAAATTCATCTTTAAATTTATTTATATTTATTGTTAAATTTTGATTATTTTCATTCATTGCATTTCCAAGATTTGTCCCGAAATTATTGAATTGCATTAATAATTTTTCGTTATTTCCTGACAATTCTTTGTTTAAATCATTTATTCCTTGAAGCAATCCATTTTTCGTATTTAAAATTACACTGTTTTCCATTTCAGTAAATTTTCTTTTATTTTCTTCCAAATTTTTTTGATTATTTTCGTTTAACTTATCAATCAACAATAATGCCATCTCTTCTTTAAGTTTTATTGTTTCTTCCTGTTGCTCTTTTCTATTTTTTATTCCTAAAAATAAAATAACTGTACACAAAATAATTGTAATAATTACAAATAATTCTAACATTTTTTTATCCCCTTTTCACAAATTTATACATTATTTTAACATATTTTCAAAAAAAAATCATTCACAAAATTTATACTCTTTATTTATAAGTTATACATTTTATTTACACCAATTTTATGATATAATTAATATATTAAATTATTAAAAAAGGTGGTGTTTAAATGGACTTAAAAAATTTGCCTGTTACTCCCTTACTGGAAGTTAGTAGAAATAAACAACAAGAAACTTTAATAGAACATAATAGATTGTTAGGAACTTTGTTAGGAGAAACAATTTTCACCTACGCAGGATTAGATATTTACCATGTTATAGAGCATTTCAAAGAGGCTTCAACAAATTATTATAAAAATAGTTTAAAAAATAGCCGTCAAACTTTATCCGATTTTTGTTCTGGGCTTTCTGATGAAGAATTATTAAAGGTAGTTAGAAGTTTCACACACTTTTCAGTTTTAGCTAATATTGCTGAAGATGTTTACCAAACACATCAACAAAGAAGTGCAAAATTTTCCAATGCTTTACAAGTTGGAACTTTGGAAAAATCTCTAAAAAATCTTGAAGAAAAAGGTATTTCACAAGAAAAAATATTAGAAGCAATGAGAAAAGTGTCAGTTGTTCCAGTTCTTACTGCACACCCTACTCAAGTTCAAAGGAAAAGTATTTTAGACTTAATCAAAAAGTTAACAGATATTTTAGATAAATATCAAAATGTAGAAACACAACAAATTTCAGAAATTGAATGGATTAACGAATTAAATAGAGGAATACAAATTTTATGGCAAACTTCAATGCTTCGTACAAGTAAATTAAGAGTTACAGATGAAATTAGTAATGCTCTAAGTTATTACAATACAACTTTTTTCAAACAAATTCCAAAATTAATGAATAAATTTCAACAAATTTCAGAAAATTTAGGACAAAATGTTGATATTTCAAACTCGCTTGTTCCACTAACTATGGGTATGTGGATTGGTGGAGACCGTGATGGAAATCCATTTGTTACAGTTGAAACTTTAGAGGAATCAGCTCAAGCTCAAGCTTCTAAATTGTTTAGTTATTATTTTAACGAAGTTGAAGATATTTATCGTGATTTATCGATGTCTATTACAATGGTTACCGTGAATAAAGAACTATTAGATTTAGCTAATATGTCTGGAGAAGTATCTCCTCATAGAGTAAACGAACCTTATCGACGTGCTTTAACTGCTATAAACGATAGACTTTTAGCTACTGCATATAATTTATGTAAAGATACTAGCTCTTTCCCACCAAAAAGAGCAGGAGTTGTAGACAATCCTTACACTTCTTCGCAAGAATTTGAAAAAGATATAAATATTATAAAAAAATCATTGTTTGACAATAATGCAGGATTTTTAATTGAAGGAAAAATTGCGGAACTTATTAGTGCTATCAAAATTTTTGGATTCCACTTGGCGACAATCGATTTAAGACAAGATTCTAGTATTCACGAGATTTGTGTAGCTGAGCTTTTAAAAAACGCAAATATTTTAGATGATTATTTAAGTTTATCTGAGGAAGCTCGTTGCGATATTTTATTAAGAGAATTAGAACACGATCCTCGTATTTTAAGTGATACTAACATACCTCAAAGTGAACTACTTTCAAACGAACTTGCAATTTTTAGAAAAGTAAAATCATTGCGTGAAAGATTTGGAAATAAAATTATTGAAAAAAACTTGATTTCACATGCTACAAGTGTTTCTGATATGCTTGAAATTGCAATTTTATTAAAAGAAGCTTACTTAGCTAAAGGAACTGAAAATAACGAATATTGTGATTTACAAATTGTTCCATTATTTGAAACAGTTGAAGATTTAGTTGCTGCACCGGAAATTCTTACAAAATGGTTTTCACTACCCCTTGTCCAAAAATGGATGGAAAAAACAGGAAGAAAACAAGAAGTTATGTTAGGTTATTCTGATAGTAATAAAGACGGCGGATATTTAAGTTCAAGCTGGTCGCTTTATGTTGCACAAAAAGAACTTACAGATATTGGGCGTAAATTTAATGTTGAAATTTCATTCTTCCATGGTCGTGGTGGAACTGTTGGTCGTGGTGGAGGTCCAAGTTATGAAGCCATTTTAGCTCAACCAGAAGGATCTGCTGACGGAACAATTAGACTTACAGAACAAGGTGAAGTTGTCGGAGCAAAATATGGGAATCCCGATTTAGGATTTAAAAACTTAGAAGCTTTAGTTTCTGCAGCTTTAGAATCTAGTGCACTAACTATTGAAGATGCAAATTGGGATAAATATGAACAAATTGTTTCAGAAATTTCAAAAATAAGTTACGACGTTTATCGTGATTTAGTATACGGAACTGAAGGTTTTGCAGACTTTTTCTTTGATATAACACCTATAAATGCAATAGCAGGACTTAATATTGGTTCTCGTCCTTCATCGCGTAAAAAAGTTCAAACATTAGACAGTTTAAGAGCTATTCCATGGGTATTTTCTTGGTCACAATCTCGTATAATGTTACCTGGTTGGTACGGTGTCGGTTCAGCTTTCTCTGAGTGGATTGCCAATAAACCAGCTAATCTTGAAATTTTAAAAGCTATGTATATTGAGTGGCCTTTCTTTAGATCTGTTATTTCTAATGTAGATATGATTTTATCAAAAACAGATTTAGGAATTGCAGCTGAATACATAAAACTTGCTAAAGAACAAAAAGTAGCACAAAAAATATTTGATTCTATTGTAAAAGAATGGGAATTAACACTGGATGTTTTACAAAAAATTACTGGAAATAAAGTTCTTTTAGCAGATAATCCAGAGCTTGCAAGTAGTTTGCGTAATCGTCTTGCTTACTTTGATTCAATGAACTATTTACAAATTGAATTATTAAAAAGGCAAAGAAATGGAAGTGATTCACAAGAATTGCAAAAAGCCATCCATATTTCAATTAACGGACTTGCAACTGGACTTAGAAATAGTGGGTAAATGTTTTTAATTATTTTGTAAAATATAATTAAAATAAAGTACTTAATTTTTAAATTTAAAAATGAAAAGAGGAATAAAAATGTTAACAAAATATGAAACTTTAAAAGAAAGATTTTTTAGATATGTAAAATTTGAAACTAGATCGGATGATAAAAGTAATTCTATCCCTTCTACTCCATCTCAAATTGAGTTTGCAAAAATGCTTAAAGCTGAATTAGAAGAAATAGGATTAGAAAATGTGTTTATTAATGATGCGTGTTTTGTAAATGGAACTTTACCTAGTAATATCTCAAAAAATGTCCCAGTAATTGGATTTATTGCACACATGGATACGGCAGATTTTAATGCCGTTAATGTCAATCCACAGACTCATGAAAATTATGATGGAAAAGATATTGTATTAAATAAAGATTTAGATATTATTTTATCTCCAAATGATTTTCCAAACTTAAAAAATTATATTGGTAAAACTTTAATTACTACAGATGGTACAACTTTATTAGGAGCTGATGATAAAGCTGGAATTACTGAAATTATGGAAGCTATGAAATACTTAAAAAATCATCCAGAAATACCACACGGAACAATTAAAGTAGCATTCGGTCCGGATGAAGAAATTGGTCGTGGAGCTGACAACTTTAATGTTAAAGAATTTAGTGCCGATTTTGCTTACACTATGGATGGAGGTCCTGTCGGAGAATTAGAGTATGAAAGCTTTAATGCTGCAAGTGCATTTTTCACTGTAAAAGGTAAAAGCGTTCATCCTGGAACTGCAAAAAATAAATTAATTAATGCTAGTTTAATAGCAACTGAAATTATTAATCATTTCCCTGCAGATGAAGTACCTGAAAAAACAGAAGGCTATGAAGGTTTCTTTTTCTTAGAAAGTATTAAATCAAACTGTGAAGATGCAGAACTTCATTTTATTATAAGAGATCATAATAAAGAAAAATTTTTAGAAAGAAAAGAGTTTGTAAAAAATATTGCCCAAAAAATTAATGAAAAATATGGAAAAAAACTTGTAACTGTTGAAATGAAAGATAGTTATTACAATATGGGTGACATTATAAAAGATCATATGCATATTGTTGAGATTGCTAAAAAAGCTATGGAAAACTTAAATATAAAACCTATCATTCAACCAATTCGTGGTGGAACAGATGGTTCTAAAATTTCATTTATGGGACTTCCAACTCCAAATATTTTTGCTGGAGGAGAAAATTTTCATGGTAAATACGAATTTGTTGCTTTAGAAACAATGGAAAAAGCTACAGATGTTATCATTGAAATCGCTAGATTGAATGCTCAAAAATAGTATATTTTATTTACTAATTTACAAAAATTAATTTTAAAATAAAATAAAAAATGCACCTTTAATCTTAAACTTTTTTACTTAAGATTATGGTGCATTTTTATATGTTATATTAATAATTTACTCTAAATCCTATCGTAAATACATTGTTACGACCTTTATTTTTTTCTAATTTTAAATCATAGTTTCCATACCAAGAGAATTTAGGTGTCACTTCATGAACTATTCCTACTCCTGCCCATGTTCTATTATTATTAAGTCCAATCCCTTTAACTGTTATATCTTTATCTATTCCGTTAAATTTAGCATCAAAACTCAAATCTTCTTTATTTAATGCTTGTTTGTATTCAACATATCCATTTAACTTAACTGCTCCAAAGCTTTGCGTTCCTCTTACTCCAACAGTTGCATTTGTTTGATTATAAGTTTTTTTGCTTGCACTTATTGCAAATTTACTATTTTCTTTAAATTTACCTCTAATTACAGTGTCATTTTCTAAAGCTGCATAAGGTGTAAATGTAAAGTCTCCTTTTTTAACATTATATCCTGATTCAACATAAGCTGAAATTACTTTATCTTTATGATTTATTTTCTCAGAATTTACAATATTTCCTGTAATTATATTTCTTTCAACATCACTGTCTACAAATCCTAATCCTAATCTTCCTTGGACATATACCGGATTATCTTTTTGTCCGTATCTTCCATATAACGAAATATTTACACTTTTACTTTCACTTTTTCCTGCGTTACTATCAAATTTTGCATCTGAATTAGAATATGCTATTGCTGTTCCTAAAATTAAATTATCTCCAATTTTTTTATCTACTCCAAACATACTTCCTAAAGTTTTTGTGTCTGCACTTGCATATCCTTTTTTAGTAATTTTACCTTTTCCACCTATTCCAGATAACCAGTATCCACCATTTCCAGTATCATCTAACACTCCAATTTGATTTAATCTATTTGATAAATCTTTGTTAATTGTTTGTGCTTGCTCAAATGTTAATGCTTGTGCTGAAGCATATACTTCTCCTGATAATGATTGTAAACTATTTGCTGTTGCTATTGAGCTTGCCACTTTTTGTAATTCTTTTGCTTGCTCAAGAACATCTGCATTTGCTGTTCCTGCTTTTACTTCTTTATCTAAACTATCAAAAGCATTATCTAAATTACTTGCAACATTTAATGAACTTTCTTGACCTTCTGCTACAACATTTGCCATAGAAGCTCTACTAATGTTTACATTTCCTTTTTCTGTATTTTTTACATTATAATTTCCTTCAGCTAAAACACTATTATATTTATTTTCTACATTTCCACCTATATAATTGTTAGTATCTCCTGCTTTTGTGACATATTTATCTACATTCACTTTTAAATTTATGTTTGATAAATCAGATTTTTCTGCAACTATAATTCTTGAATTACTATCTGCTACTACGACAGAATTTGGAGCTGAATCTAAACTTACTACTCTATTATTTCCTACTGAATAAAGTGTTCCACTGTTTGACACTGAAGTAACACTTGCTCCAGATAATACTGTCGTTGCTAGTGAATCATTTATTATTTTTGAAGTCATGTTGTTTGTAACATAAAGTTTACCATTTTCAACTCTAGTATCTCCAGTGTAAGTATTATATCCACCAAGTACTAAAGTTCCATTTCCTTGTTTTATAAGTCCTGCATCTCCACCTATATTATTTGAGAATACTGATACATAATTATCAAAATTAACAGTTACATTATCTTCAAATGCTGCAGCTTTACTAAATAATGCTGGTCCATTTACTGCTTTACTAATATTCAACAATCCCCAACCATAAACACTATCAACACCTTTTTCTCCAATGTCTGTCGCTGTAGTAATTAAAGTTTGTCTTATTAAGTTCCCGTCCATCCAAGGATATTTTTGTTTAATTAATGCTGCTGTTCCTACTACAGCTGGTGATGACACAGATGTTCCATTCTGAATTTTACCATTTTTATAACGATATTCTGCTTCAGCCACCATAAAACCATATTTTGCTTTACCTAAATCCGTTGCCGGACTATATCCTTTAAACTCTTTTTTTATAATATCAACATATATTTTTTCTTCTTTAACTCCTGTTTCATAATTTCTATATACTTTTCCATTTTCATCTACAAAATAAGAATCAGTAACTCCACCAACATTTAACATTCCCTTTTTTAATTCATTATGTGTCGAATAAAATACATTCGTATTTGTAAAATTATAATTTTCTTTCCCATTCTTATCTAATCTATTTCCTGCTGAAGTTATTATTAATCCACCCTCATCTATGAATTTTTTATGTGCTTGTATATATGTCCAATATACTTTTTCAAATTTATCAAAATCCGAACCATATATTTCTTTAAACTGTTCTTTTGTCATCCTATCATTGTGTATATCTGAAAATAATTTACGTATTTTATTAATAGGCATTTCATTAAACTTATCAAAATCAAAATTTTTATATTCACTTGAATCCACTATATTTCCATAAGAACGATTTATTATTTTTACTCCTTTATCTATCATAGCTTGTATAATTTCTTCTTCATTATTCCCAGAAAAAAATCCTTTTGTTTTATCTTGAATATTCACTGCTTTCCCAGTTGCATCTCCAACCTTATATTCAGCTTTTGGAGCGTAAAATGCTGATGTTGCCGTCACATATACTCCATGTTTTTCATTTTTAGAATTATCTTTGTACTTAGCTTCTTCTGTATTTTGTGCCGGGAATATATTTTTTACATTTTTATCTGATAATAATTGATTATATATCTCTGTATTCTCAAAACCAGTATCAATTATTCCAATTTTCACACCACTTCCATCTAATTCTTGATTTGTTTCAGTTTTATTCACTTTCGTATAATTATTTAAATTTTTATAATTAACCGAAAAATCTTCTTCATTCCACGCAAAAAGCTTTGTAGGGTCTCCTTTTTTTATATTAGTCACTCTATCTTGTAAAGTCTCTTGTGATGTTTGATAGCTAACTTTCTTATCATTTCCATTCGAATCTTTTACTGTTACATTTATTTTTGCTGTTTCTCCTATTTTTTCTCCATAATTTGCATGAAAATTATTTCCAACATTCCAAACATTTTCTCCGTTTTTATTTAATTTTAAAGAATCTTTTATTATTTCAGGATATTTCTCCTTTTTTTCTTGAGGATTATTTACCGATATCGAAGTAGATTTATTATCTACTCTTGTATTCACCGAAACAGTTGGATTTGCTTCTCCACCACCGCCTCCACAAGAAATAATTGCAGTTAAACTTACTGCCAAGACTATTCTCTTATATATTTGCTTTTTCTTCATAAATTCTCCTCTATTTTTTATAATTTATATCTATTAATATTATACCTTATTTTTTTATATAATCTTTTTTCTAATTATTAA
>CALHVR010000117.1 GCA_938037005.1 uncultured Leptotrichiaceae bacterium
TCTATATTTATTATAATTTTTATATTATTATAAAATTGATAATCTTCTTTTATTTTTTCTAAAATTTTATGTTTTTCTAATTCAATATTGTATTCTGATTTTAAATATTTCTTTATATCTTCTAAATCTGCTACAAAGTGTTTATACATCACAGCTTTTATAAATTTTAATAATGTTATATTACCTTTATCCTTTTTTTCTATAATAAAATTATTTTTAGTTTTTTGAGTTTTAAATCTTGGATCAGTAGAAAGTAATGAGCCATAAAACCATTCATCAAAATTATATTCATTTAATTTATGTGAAAATCCTTCCTTATTTAGTGAATATACTGTAAAAATACTATTATCTTCTTTAAATTTTGCGACTGAATCAATATAATCATTTATCATTTGATTTGTAATTCCTTTTTTTTCTATTTCTTCAAAAAGTACATATTTATACGCTTCAATTGCTATTATTTTAAATTCTTTTTTCAAACTTGCTATCGCAGAATAATATGAGCTTGTTCTTCTTCCTATTATATTCATTTCTTTTATATCAATTACTCTATTTTTAAGTATTTCTTTTTTAAAATAATATTCTAAAGAAAAATATTCTTTACTTAAGACAAATCCATAAGTAATTCTATAACCTAATTTATTTAAATTATATGAATTAATTAATCCTTTATCATCTTTTCCAAATAAATTTTTATATAATTTTCTTATTGAATTTATTTCGTATATCTTCTCTGTCATATTTTTTTTCATTATTTTATATTCACTATCATCCATTAATTGTTGATTAATCATATAAAGTCCATCTTGATAGTATTTAGAAAAATTTAATAAATAATTAGCTATTACAACCTCATTTCTAACTCCATAAATTTTTTCATATTCAATTGAAAAATCTTTAGCTGAAACCGGTGATAATGTTATTAATAAATTTAATATTTGCATTTCACGATCACTTTTTCCAAATTTTAAAGTTGGCATTTTTGATATTTCTAATTTTAATTTTTCTTTATCTTTTATAACTTTTTTAATTAAATTATGCAACTCGTATTCATCTTGAATGTTCCATTTTTCCATTTGATATATATTTTCGTCAAATATTTTTTTAGTTGATATTTCAATATCACGATATTTTTTTAAATCTAAAACTTTAATCAATTCATTTTCTGTTATTAATATATCACCATAATATCTTATTTTTCTTCCATGTTGTAATAATATCTTAGGATGAGTCTCTAATTTAGATTCAAAATATTTTTCTGTAAACAATAATTTTGAATTTTTTTCAAGCGAATACTCTTTTAAAAAATTTTTATAAATAACAAAAACTTCTTCATATCTTAAACCGTCTTTAACATAATTTTTTAATATATAATCTAAAATATCATTTTTTTCAATTTTTATTTTATCTCCACTTTTTAAAATAACATAATCTAAATAAATATTTTCTTCTATTATTTTTTTAGTTTTTAAATTTATTTCTTTTTCATTAAGAATTTCTTTTAATGATTTTTTTTCATATAATGATCTATTTTCTTTCTTTTCAAGTATTTGTAAATAAGAAAAAGTAGTTTTTTTCTCTTTAAAAATTTTTAAAAATATTTCTTCCGTCCAATCATATTCAAAAAATATACTTTTATACATATTTTCTTGAATTTGAATTTTTTCTAACGAATCAAAAAACTTTTTTTCAATTTGTCTTATTCTTTCTCGCGTTTTTCCAATACTATCTCCAATTGATTTTAATGTTTCTCCATTCAATCTTCTTATAATAATATCTTTTTTCTCTTCATCTAATTCATTTATTATATTTTCTAATTTAGGATAAATTTTATATTTTCTTTTATTTATTATTTTCATTTTATTTCCCTTATAATTTTACTAATCAAATTCTATCCTTTTTTTATTTTTTCTAATAAATTTTCATCAAAAATACCATTTCTTAACATTTCAATTTCATATTTATATGGTGCAACTGTTTTAGCTCCTCTTTCTTCTGTCAACGCAACATAAGGTGTTTCTAAAATTTTAGGAATTGATACAAACTTTTCAAATTTTGCTATCCTATTTAATGCTTCAAATCCTATATGCCCAAATCCTAAATTTTCATGTCTATCTTTATGTGCACTTCTTGGATTTTTGCTATCATTCAAATGAACAACTGATATTCTCTCAATTCCTACAATTTTATCAAATTCAGCAATTACTCCTTCAAAATCATTCACAATATCATAACCCGCATCGTGAACATGACAAGTATCAAAGCAAACTGATAACTTATCTTTTAATTTTACACCTTCTATTATTTTAGCAATTTCTTCAAAACTTCTTCCACATTCTGTTCCTTTTCCTGCCATTGTTTCCAAAGCAACCGTTGTTTTTTGGTTAGGTGTTAAAACTTCATTCAATCCTTCTATTATTTTAGCTATCCCTACTTCTGCTCCCTCTCCAACATGTGCCCCTGGATGTAACACTATTCTTGGAGCTCCTATAGCATCAGTTCTCTCTATTTCAGTTCTTAAAAATTGAACTGCAATTTCAAATGTTTCCGGCTTTACTGCATTTCCTAAATTTATAATATATGGAGCATGTACCACAATATCATTTATATCAATATTATTTTCTTTCATCAAATTTAATCCTGCTTGAATATTCAATTCTTCAATTGGTTTCCTTTTTGTATTTTGTGGTGCTCCTGTATAAATCATAAATGTATTCGATCCATACGACAATGCTTCTTCTACCGAACCTAAAAACATTTTTTTCCCACTCATTCCTACGTGTGAACCTATTTTTAACATCATTCCTCCTAATTTTATTTTTAATATCATTTGTATTTCTCAATTTTATGTTTACTTTTTACAAAAACAACCTTCAATATGGTCATCTATTATCCCAATCGCTTGTAAAAAAGAGTAAATTATCGTTGACCCTACAAATTTAAAACCTCTTTTTTTCAAGTCTTTACTAATTTTATCAGAAAGCTCTGTTTTTACCGGAACTTCCTTCATTTCTTTCCAATTATTTATAATTTGTTTTCCTTCTACAAAATCCCAAATATAATTTTCAAAAGTTCCAAATTCTTTTTGAATTTCTATAAATTTTTTTGCATTATTTATTGTTGTATTTATTTTTAATTTATGTCTTATAATTCCTTCATTTTGAAGTAATTCTTCTATTTTATTTTCTTTATAATTTGAAATTTTTTTGTAATCAAAATTATCAAATGCTTCTCTAAAATTTTCTCTTTTCTTTAAAATTGTATTCCAACTTAATCCAGCTTGAAAACTCTCTAACACTAACATTTCAAAAATATAACTATCATCTTTAGAAATTTTACACCATTCATTATCATGATATTTTATTGCCAATTCATTATTTGCCCAAGAGCATCTCATTTATTTCACGCCCTCAAACTTTACTTTTTCCAATTTTTCTCTCATTTTATATAAAAATACTCCACTAGCTACACTAACATTCAATGATTCAATGTTTCCATAAATTGGAATTATTGCTTTAATATCTGAATTTTCAATCATATAATTTGAAACTCCTCCACCTTCATTACCAAAAATATACGCATTTTTAGATTTTAATTTTATGTCATTATAATTTATTGAATCTTTATGTAAAGTTGTAGAAATTATCAAATATTCATTTTCTTTCAAAAATTTAATTATATTTTCTGGCGTATCATAAATAATATTTAATTTAAAAATTCCACCCATTGTAGCTCGAACTGTTTTTGGATTATAGACATCAACTGAACCTTTAGTTAAAATTAAATTTTTAAAATTTGTTGCTTCCATTGTTCTTATTATTGTACCTATATTACCCGGATCTTGAATATCATCAAGAATAACAACATCACCAACTATGTCAAAGATGTTATTCAATTTTCGTGAATATAAAAATAAAATTCCTTGACTATTTTCTTGCGTTGATACTTCATCAAATAAGTCATCTCTCAAAATCGTTAAATTTTCATATTTTTCAATATCATATTTTTCAACAAAATAATTATATCTTGATTCTTTTATAACTATTCTATTAAAATTCACATCTTCGCTTAAAAATTTTTCTCCTTCAGCTTTAAAAATATTATTTTCATCTCTATATTTTTTTTTGTCTAATTTTTTTAGTAATTTATAAAATTTATTATCAGAACTTATTATTTTATCACTCATTAATTTTATCTCTTTCTTTTTATTTCAATGTATCAGGCAATAATTCTCCACCCAATATATGATAATGAATATGCATAACTGTTTGTCTACCATTTTCTCCAATATTAGTTAAAACTCTATACCCCTCTTTATCTACATTTAAAATTCTAGCTACTTTTGCTACTGTTAATTGTAATTTCCCTAATAATAACACATCTTCCTCTGTTGCCGCATCAAGATTTTTTATTTCTTTCTTAGGAATTACAATCACATGTACTTTTGCTTGAGGTTGAATATCATGAAACGCTAAAAATTCTTCATCTTCATAAACTATTTTTGCTGGTATTTCTTTATCAATTATTTTTTTAAATATTGTTGACATAACTTTTTCTCCTTTATTTTTATAATTTTATTATTCAAAAACTTCTGTTGCGTTATTTACTTCACGACCTAAAGCTATATTTAAAGCTACAATCGCTACTTCTAATTGTGATTCATCTGGTTCACTTGTTGTTATTTTTTGAAGCCAAATTCCTGGAGCTGAAATTGTTTTAGCACAAACATTTTCTAAATGATAACTCGTCCATCTTTGCAATTCATATGCAATTCCTGCTACTAGTGGAACAAACAATACTCTCGTTATTAATTTATATATTAAAAGTGATACTATTCCTGTTGGAACTCCAAAAATTAAATCAAATAAAGAAAATACTAAAATACTTATAAATACAACTATTAATAAAAAACTTGTTCCACATCTTGGATGAAATCTCGTACATTCTTTTGCATTTTTAGGTGTCAATTCTTTTTCCATTTCAAAACACATAATACTTTTATGTTCTGCACCATGATATTCAAAAACTCTTTTTATATCTTTTAAAAATGAAATTCCCCAAATATAGCCCAAGAAAAATACTAATTTAACTACAGCTTCAACAACATTAGCTGCAAGTCTATCTGTCCTAAAGACCAATCCTCCAATATATGAAGGTAATAGCATAAATACTACGATTCCTAGTAATATTGAAACCGTTACAGTCCCTTTTACTTCTTTATCTGATAACTTTTCTTCTTCTATTCCAGCTTGATTTGATGCAAATATAAGCTCTTTCGTTCCAACAACCATCGCATCAAAAAGTGCTATTACACCTCTTACAAATGGAATTTTTGACCATTTATAATTTTTATCCGAAATTAACGTTTTTTTGTAAACTATACTTCCATCTTTTTTTCTTACAGCTGTTGCTATTGCTTTAGGTCCTCTCATCATAACCCCTTCAATAACAGCTTGTCCTCCAACTACTAATTTTTCACTCATTTTTTACCTACTTTCTTTTTTATTTTTCTAACATTATTCTGTTTTTTAATACTTTTATTCTCCTTGAAATATATTCTGCTTTAAATTTACTAATTCCTTTTATTTGTGCCATTTTTTCTACGCTTGACAACAATATAGCTTGTAATTCATTATATTCAGCAACTAAAAGTTCCATATCTTTATTTGTTATTTTATTTATATTTCTTAAAAATCTATAACCTCTTGGCTTCACAATTTCATCCATTTCATCTCTTTTATCATAATTTAATGCTGAAATAATATTTTCATCTGTCAATACTTTATTTTCAATTAATTCATCAATTTTTTTATAAATTTCATTTAATGTTATTTCCATATTTTTATAATCTTTTAATAATAATTCAAATCCTTCTTTTTGATTTAACATTATTTCTTCATATTGAATACTTATTAATCTTCCTTCTATTCCAAGTTCTAATATATACTCCTCTATTTCTTCTGACATTTTAAATAATAAAGCATACATTCTTATAATTTCTGTAACATCATACAATGTTACCATATTATCTAATTCAGATTGATATAATCTCGTAAGACTACTGTCAATTGCTCCAGCATATTTTTCTAACGCCATTATTGCTTGAGAAGCCTTAGTTAAAAGACCTGCAATATCATGTAATATATATCTAAAATCACCTTTATATATTGTTATTTTATTTCTACGCTCAGACACTGTAATTACTAAATTCCCTGTCTGTTGGGCTACTCTATGAGCAGTTTGATGTCTTGTCCCACTTTCATCCGTTTTTAACTTAAAATTTGGTTGCAATTGTGTATTAGCTCCATGTATTGTCATTCCATCTTCCGACAAAATAATTGCACCATCCATTTTTGAAAGTTCATAAACTTTTTGTGGAGAAAATTGCGTATTTAATTGAAATCCATTTCCTAAAACATCACCCAATTCATTTGGATCTCCAAGAACTATTAACGCTCCTAATTCTGCTTCTTGTATTCTATTTATAGCCTCTCTTAATGGAGTCCCGGGAGCTGTTTTTCTTATTACATTCTCAATATTTTCTATTGTTATTTTTTTCTTTTTTTGAACAACTTTACTTCTTGGCATCATCTCACCCTTTCCACTAATTCACTTATATTACTTATATAGTTTATTTTTATTTTTAATTTTTCATTCTCTAAATCTTTTTTATGGCTCATCGGTACATATACTCCTACAAATCCTAATTTCTCTAATTCAGTTACACGATTTTTTATAAAAGATACTTTTCTTACTTCCCCTCTAAGTCCTAATTCACCAATTGCTGCTATTTTTTGACTTATTGGAATTTTATTTATAGACGATAACAGAGAAAAGACTACTGCTAAATCTGAACTTCTATCATTCAAGTCAATTCCACCCGGAACATTTATATAAATATCTTTTGAAGATACATCTAAATTCAAATGTCTTGATAGTACTGCACTCAATATTTCTACTCTATTTTTATCATATCCTTCCACTGTTCTTCGCGGTATACCAAAGTTTGGGGTACTTAAAAGTGACTGAATTTCATATAAAAACACACGACTTCCTTCAAATATAGGTGTTATAATACTTCCAATATTTTTTTCTTCTCTATCACTTATAAAAAATTCAGAAGGATTTTTCACTTCACTTATTCCATTTTCTTTCATATCAAAAATTGAAATTTCATTTGTTGAACCATATCTATTTTTTATTGATCTAATTATTCTATAATAACTATTTTCTTCACCTTCAAGTTGTAAAACTGCATCCACCATATGCTCTAGTAATTTAGGTCCTGCCAATTTACCATCTTTTGTTATGTGACCAACGATATAAAATGCAATCTCATTTTTCTTTGCAATCTCAATTATTTTTAATGTCGTTTCACGAATTTGCGTAACACTTCCTGGCACTGAACTCACATTTTCTGAATATAATGTTTGTATTGAATCTATTACTACAACTTTAGGCTTATTAGATAAAATTGCTCCTTCAATCTTTTCTATATTCGTATCATTTAAAATATATAAAGTTTCGCTATTCACATTTATTCTTTTTGCTCTTTGTTTTATTTGTCTAGGTGATTCTTCGCCTGATATATAAAATACAGCCCCTATTTTTGAATACTCTTCTGATAACTGTAACAAAAAAGTTGATTTCCCAATTCCCGGATTTCCAGTAATTAATACAACTTCTCCTTTTATAAGTCCTCCACCTAAAACTCTATCAAATTCTTCATATTGAGTTACCATTCTAAATTCTTTCTCAATCTCAATATCTGATATTTTACTCAATGATACTTCTTTATTTTCTATTGATTGAAATGCTTTTTTCAAATCTACTTCTTCTTCAAAAGAACTCCATGATTCACAATTAGGACATTTTCCTAACCACTTTGCTGTTGTATAACCACATTCTGAACATACATATGTAGTTTTCTTTGTTTTCCTCACATTTGCTCTCTTTCTACTTTATATCTTTTTTATTTTTACTTTTTCTATCAATTTTTTTTCTACATTTTCACTAACAAATTTATCTAAAGCTCCATTATTTATAGCAATTTCTTTTACTAAACTTGAACTTAAATATAAATATTCTCTATGTGCATTTAAAAATATTGTTTCAAATTTACTTTTGGCTAAAGCTTTATTTGTTAAAGCAAATTGTAATTCATATTCAAAATCTGATAAAGCTCTCAATCCTCTAACTAAAATATCAATTTTTTCTTTTTCAATAAAATCAACTAAAAGTCCATTAAACAAAATAACTTCTGCATCAATTCCTTCTTTTTCCAGTATTTCTTTTATCATCTCTACTTTTTCGTCATCACTAAACCAAGCATTAGTTTTATTAGAATTTTTAAAAACTCCTATTATAAGCTTATCCACTAATACTACCGAACGCTTTATAATATCTATGTGTCCTTTCGTTATAGGATCAAAACTTCCCGGATATAACGCAGTTTTACTTCCCATTTTTTATCCCTTCCAATGCCTTTTTTGCTGCATTTTTCTCTGCTTCTTTCTTACTTTTTCCAATTCCTATCCCTTTTATTTCACCTTTTATACTAACACTTATTTCAAAAACTTTATCGTGATCAGGCCCCATAGCTCTCACCAAATTGTATTCCGGCATTTCTCTGTATTTACTTTGTATTATTTCTTGTAAAATTGTTTTATAATCTCCAATTCCCTCTATTTCTTCTAATGTTTTTATTTTTTCTTCCAAATATTTCATTACAATTTTTTTTGTATTATAGTAATCAGAATCTTTAAAAATTGCACCAATTAATGCTTCAAAAGCATCTCCTAAAATTGATTTTCTAGTTCTTCCACCCGATGACACTTCACCATTACTTAAGAATAAATATTCACCTAACTCTAAATCTGATGCAATTTTTGAGAATACTGGTTCACTTACTATTTTACTTTTTAATTTTGCTAATTCTCCCTCTTTTTTATTTTCACCGTTTGTATATAAATATTCTGTTGTTATTAAATTTACTACTGCATCGCCTAAAAATTCCAATTTCTCATTATTTATTCGTTTAGCTTTATTTCCTTCATTCAAATATGACCTATGAGTAAGAGCTTGTATTAAATAATCCTCATTTTTAAATTGATATCCTATTTTTTCCATCAATTCTTTATAATCTCTAGCTTTATTCATTAATTAAACCTCTCTTTTATGTTTATCCATAAATTTATAGTATTAACTTATAAAATTCATATTATAAATTTATACATTTTTTATTAAAATATTATGAGGATAAAGGGCTATCTCACTTCTCATGCGATAACCCTTCTATCTTTTATTTATCCTTTATATTTTCTAAATGCTAAAACCGCATTATGTCCACCAAATCCTAATGATGTTGATAAACCTACTTCTATTTCTCTATTTACTTTCTCATTTGGTGTATAATTCAAATCACAAACTGGATCCGGATTTTCATAATTAATTGTTGGAGGCACAACACCTTCATCTATTGCCATTGCTAAAAATGCAGCTTCTACTCCTCCAGCTCCACCTAATAAATGTCCAGTAGCTCCTTTTGTCGAACTTACATTTATTTTGTATGCATGTTCACCCAATGCCGTTTTAATTGCCGCTGTTTCATTTTTATCATTTGCAGGTGTTGAAGTTCCATGTGCATTTATATAATCAACTTCTTCAATTTTTACATTTCCTTGATTTAATGCCATTAAAATTGCTCTTGCTGCTCCTTCTCCACCATCTGCTGGTGCTGTCATGTGAAATGCATCTCCTGTTTCCCCATATCCAACTACTTCTGCATAAATTTTAGCTCCTCTAACTTTTGCGTGCTCTAATTCTTCCAATATTAAAACTCCTGCTCCTTCTCCTAATACAAATCCATCTCTATCTGCAGTAAATGGTCTTGAAGCTGTTTTAGGATCTGGATTAGTTGACAACGCTTTTAAATTAGCAAACCCTGCTATTCCACTTGGAGTAACTGTAGCTTCACATCCTCCAGCTATCATAACATCAGCTTTATTTAACATAATTGTTTGAAATGCATCTCCTATTGAGTTTGTTCCTGATGCACAAGCTGTAACAACTGTTTTATTAGGCCCTTTAGATCCTAGATAAATAGAAGTATTCCCTGAAGCCATATTTAATATCGCTGCCGGAATATAAAATGGTGATACTCTTTTTGGTCCTTTATCCAACATTTTCCCCACTTCTTGCTCTATTATGTCTAATCCTCCAATTCCCGAACCAATAATTGTTCCTATTCTATCTGCATTTTCTTCAGTTATTTCTAATTTTGAATCCTCTAATGCTTCTTTTGATGCTGCTATCGCAAATTGTGAAAATCTTCCTAATTTTTTTAATTCTTTTTTTTCTATAAAATTCTCAGCTACAAAATCTTTTACCTCTGCCGCTATATGAACTGAATGTTCTGATGTATCAAATGCAGTAATTTTATCTATTCCACATTCTCCATTTAATAATCTTTCCCATGTTTTATTTTTACCTGTACCTAATGGTGTTACTAGCCCAATCCCTGTAATAACTACTCTTCTCATTATACACCTCTTAATTTTTTTATTTATTTAAAACTTTTAATTTAAAGTTTGTATAGTACAACATATTATACTATTTTTTTTTGCTTTTTTCAACAATTTAGTAAGTTTATATACCTTATTTTTTTATTGTATAAATTTTAACAAATATATTTATAAAATAAAAAGTCTTAATAATTAAATTACAAATTAACAAGACTTTTTACTTTTACTATTTTACTTTTACTATTTTCTTTTTACCTGCTCTAACAATCATTCCACTCTCAACTTTTACTGTTGCTTTAACATCTTTTATTGCTTCGTCATTTATTTTAAATCCACCTTGCTCTATCAATCTTCTAGCCTCACTCGTTGTTTTTACTAACTCTGTTTCTTTAACTAATAAATCGATTACTCCAATTTCATTGTATTCCACTTCAACTTCTGGCAATTCAACATCTAAATTTCTTTTACTAAATACATTTTCAAACCAATCTCTAGCTTCAACTGCTGCTTGCTCTCCATGATAAATTTTAACTACCTCTGCTCCTAGTTGTTTTTTAGCTTCCATTGGATGTAACGACCCATTTGCAATATTTTCTTTTATTTTTCTAATTTCCTCAGAAGGAATTTCTGTTATCATCGTATAATAATTTTCCATCAACTCATCTGAAATTGACATAATTTTTCCAAACATATCATTTGCTGTATCTTTTACTCCAATATAATTTCCTAATGATTTAGACATTTTTTCTACTCCATCAAGCCCAACTAATATTGGCATAATCATACAAATTTGTTGCTCTTGTCCAAAGTTTTTTTGTAAATCTCTTCCTCTTAATAAATTAAATTTCTGCTCAGTTGCACCTAATTCTATATCTGCTTTTAGCTCTACTGAATCATATCCTTGTAAAATTGGATACATAAATTCTATTAACGAAACAGGTTTATTTTCTGATAATCTTTTTGCAAAATCCTCTCTTGAAATCATTTGCGATACAGTGAACATAGATAACAACTTCAATACATCAGCTAAGTTTAATTTTTCTAACCAATCCGCGTTATAAACAACATTTATTTTATCTAAATCTAATATTAATTTAACTTGTTCTAAATATGTTTTGATATTTTCCATTACTTGCTCTTCTGATAACATTTTTCTTGTTTCAGATTTTCCTGTTGGATCTCCAATTCTTCCTGTAAATGTCCCAATTAAGAAGAATACTTCATGTCCCAAATCTTGGAATTGTTTTAATTTTCTAAGTGGTACGGCATGCCCTAAATGTAACTCTGTCCCAGATGGATCAATTCCTAATTTTACTCTTAAAGGTTTTCCTGTTGTAATTGATTTTTCTAATTTTTTCTTAAATTCTACCTCATTTATTAATTCTTCACACCCTCTTGATAATATATTAAATTGTCTTTCTACTTCCTGTTTAATTTCTAATTCCGTCATTTTATTCCCTTTCTATCTACAATTTTGATTTACTATATCTAATCTAATTATAAATTTTAAAATTTAATTTATAAAATTACTAAGCCACATACTTCATAAAGAAATAAACCATAGGCAATACAAATAAAGCACTATCAAATCTATCTAAAAATCCACCATGCCCTAAAAGTAAACTTCCTGAATCCTTTACTTTCAATTCTCTCTTAATTTTAGATTCTACTAAATCTCCAACTTCTGCAAAAATTCCAATTGCAAATGCTAAAATTAATGCTTTAACTCCTCTAATCCCAACATAATTATAATTTACATTACAACTATGTGCAATTAATGGAATTTGACATAAAATTTTTGAAATCGTTAAGTATATTCTATCAAAAATTAAAATTACACCAAAAACACCTATTATACCAGCTATTGCTCCCTCAATCGATTTTTTAGGACTTATTTCTGGTGCTAATCTTCGCTTAAATATTTTTCCACCAATTGCAATTCCAACTAAATATGCCGAAATATCGCATGCCCAAATTAATAAAAAGGTCATTGTTACCAATACATTTCCACTTGGAAATTCGTATTTTATTAATAAAATATACGAAAATAAATATGCAACATAAATTATTCCAAATAATGTATATGATATTTCTGACATTGCACCACGAATTTTAACTTTTAATATTTGGACTAACGATAATAACATTATAGAAAATACTATAAAGCCTCCCATATCAAAATTTACTTGTTTAATAAAATTCCATTTAAAATATGAAAATATATTTTCTGAATTTGCTTGAAAATATATTGCAACTGGTAAAAATAAGCCTAGTATCATTCCTATACCATCTAATACTTCATAGCCTTTATTTTTTAACATTTTATAAAATTCATGTAATGCAACTCCCACTATTGCTAGTGTAAACATAAGAAACATTAAATCTCCCTTTAAAAATATCCATAATAAAAAAGGAACAAATAATACAATAACAAATATTCTACTTAACATTTAATCCTCCATATCTTCTATCTCTCTTATTAAAAGAAAGAAGTGCTTTTTCAAATTCTTTATCATCAAAATCTGGCCAATAAACATCTGTTATATAAAATTCTGAATAAGCTATTTCCCATAACAAAAAATTACTTATTCTAAATTCTCCACTTGTACGAATTACTAATTCTGGATCAGGTATTTCCGGTCTATACATATATTTTGAAAATATTTCTTCTGTTATTTTTAAATTTTTATCTATTTTCAATTTATCTTCAACTAATTTTTCCACAGCATCTACAATTTCTTTTCTTCCACCATAGTTAAAAGCTATATTAAATATTAATTTATCACAATTTTCTAAATATTTCTCTGTTGCTTCTATTTTCTTTAATAATTTTTCAGATATACCCTCTTTTGTACCTGTAACCAAAAGTTTTATTCCTTGTTTCTTTAATTCTTTTTTTCTTGAATCTAAAAATTTCCCAAACATTTCCATCAATCCATTTACTTCTACTTCTGACCTCTTCCAATTTTCAGTAGAAAAAGCATAAACTGTTAAATATTTTATATTTTTTTTAATTGCATATTCTAATGTTTTTTCAAGATTTTTAGCTCCAGCTCTGTGACCTTCCAATCTAATTTTTCCACGCTCAGTCGCCCATCTTCCATTTCCATCCATTATAATGGCAACATGTTTTGGTATTGTCAATTCCATTTCTATCCTTCCAATACTAAAATTCTTTTAAACTATTTTGACTATATTCTTTTAAATCAATTCCTTGATCCAATGCTGCAAATACGCAACCACAATAACATTGTCTATAAACATCATATTCACGACACATTTCTATTGATCTTTGGTATCCCTGATTTTTCTTGAAATCAGAAGGTAAATATTTCACATCAAAAACTTCCTGAATTTCAAGTCCTAAAGTGTTAATTAATTGACTATTTTTTTTGGGACTTA
>CALHVR010000118.1 GCA_938037005.1 uncultured Leptotrichiaceae bacterium
AACATTGAATGTCGGTTATGATACGAGAGGAAATAATTTAAGAGGAGGAATTGGAGTTAGAGGTATTTTCTAATGAGAATTAGAATAATTTAACGATTTTACTATAATAAAATAGTGTAATTAGTTATGAAATATAAAATCATATTCATTTATATGGATATGATTTTTTTTTGAAAAAAAATAGAAAATATAGTATAATATAAAAAAGTTTTAGATAGATATAGTATAAATTATAAAAAGAATGGTTGAGGTAGAATGAAGTTAATTTTGGAAAACAGTATAAATTATGATTTTAATATAAAAGATATGGAATTAGATCCAGTAACTAAAAGAATAATAATTACTGGAGATAAATTAGCGTTTATAAGAGAAAATGAAATTGAGAAAATAATAACTGGAAAAAAAGCAAAAAATACAGAAAAAGTAAAATATATAAAAGAGGTAAATCAGCTTTTTATATCAGGAATGTTTTTTGTGTCAACTTTAGTTGGAAAAGTATTGAAATGTGATAGTATAAAAAAGAAAATATTGAATACAGTTTTTGATATGAATAAAGTAGTTGAATTTATTAATTTTACTACAAATGGGAAAATAATATATGTTGAAAATAATATTTTATGTTCGTATGATACGGTAACAAATAAAACTAAAAAAAGTGAATTATTATCGTGTGAAGATACAAAAGGGAATTATAAAATATTTATAAGTGGTGAAAATATTATATTAAAATATAGAGAAATTCATACACAAAAAAATATTATAAAAATATTTAACGAACAATTAGCTAAAATTTTTGAAATAAAAGTAGAGCATAATCACATACATTCGGCAATTTCACAATTTAAGTATATTGCAGGAACATTAAACGGGGAACTTGAAATATGGAGTATTTTGGAAAATGAATTGTATAATTCAATAAAAATATCAGACAGTAAAATAACATATATAAAAAAATATGAAAGAAATTATTATGTGGGAACAGGGAATGGAGAAATAATAATTCTTGATGAAAATTTTAAAGTTTTAAATAGAGAAAATATATTTAAGAATGAAATAGTAAAAATATCAGTTGTTGGTGATACGGCATTTGTACTTGATGTGAATAATGCTATAACGGAGTATAAAATAGTTGATATGACAAAAAAAGAAAAAGATAAGGAATTTAGAGAGAAATTTTTAAATGAATATAATATAAATGAAGAGTATTTTGAATTTTTTACAAGTGAAAAAATAATTTCAATTTTAAATTTTTTAAAATTAATGGAAATAAACGGAGTGGAATTTACACCTGAAAAAGATAAAATTTTTAAAGCATTTAAAAGTAAAATTTCAAATAGAAAAGTGTGTTTAATAGGGAAAGATCCTTATTTTCAAAAAGGTGTGGCAACTGGACTTGCATTTGAAGTAAAAAAAGAATCTTGGAGTGATCCAGAAGTAAATACGTCATTAAAAAATATGTTAAAGTTAATTTATAAAACTTATATGGGTGAATTGAAAGATATTAATGAGATTCGTACGGAAATTGAACGAGGGAATTTTGAAATATTACCTCCAAATAAACTTTTTGATAGTTGGGAAAAACAAGGAGTGTTATTAATAAATGCGGCACTTACAACGATTGTAGGTCAAGCTGGGGAACATCATACTTTTTGGAATAAATTTACACACGAATTAATTCAGTACATTTCTATAAGAAATAATAGTGTAATTTATTTTTTATGGGGGAAAGATGCAGAAATATTTGAAAAAGATATTTTATCTGGAGATATTATTAAACATAATCATCCTGCGATTTGTGGAAATCTAGCAAATGAAAAAGATTTTTTAAATGGAAATTCATTTAAAAATACGGCACACATTATAAATTGGACAGGATATGAACGACAAATAGAAAATAAAACTGAAAAAAAAGGAGATAGATTATTTTAAAATAAAATTATGGAAAATAAAATAAAAATAGATATAGTAGTTCCGCCATACAGTGGACACATAAATCCAATATTAGAATTGATAAAGCCGTTTATAAAAAATGAAAAATATGACATTTGTATTTATACGGGAGTGAAAAAAAAAGAATTTTTAGAAAATTTAGGAGTAAAGTGTAAAGTAATTTTGCCGAACAAGCCTGAAATTTTTGAGAGTATTGTGAATACATCAAAAAAAACGAATGTCCTTGTTTCATTTGATCAATTTAAAGAAAATATAAAATTAATTCCTAAAATAATGGAGCAGTTAGATAAGGAGTTTAAAACTAGAAAGCCTGATGTTGTAATTGCAGATTTTATTGCGATACCAGCAGGGCTAAAGGCAGATGAGTTTAATATTCCTTGGATAAGTAGTATGCCAACGCCGTTCATTATAGAAAGTAAAACTACAACGCCGACATATATGGGTGGTTGGTATCCAAAATCAGGAATTTTATATAAAATTAGAGATGGAATTGGGAGAAGTATAATCAAAAATTTTAAAAAAATTGTAATAATGTTGGCGAATATGTCAATAAAAGATTTTAATTATAAGTTGTATAATAAAAAAGGAAATGAAACGGCTTATTCATCTCACTCAATTTTAGCTTTAGGAATGAAAGAGCTAGAATTTAGAGATGATTTTCCAAAACAAGTTATTTGGGCAGGGCCTTGTCTTTCTGAATTTTCAAACGGTGAAAATGAATTTGTAAAAAAATTGCCATTTAAGAAAAAAATATTAGTTACAATTGGAACTCATTTACTTTGGGGAAAAGATGAACTTGTTAAAATGGTAGAACAATTATCACAAATTTTTACAGACACAGCTTTTATAATTTCACTTGGAGATGTAAGTGGAAAAGATGAAGATGTGGAGAAAATAAATGAAAATACGTATCTTTATAAGTATATTGATTATGGAGAAATATTGCCGGTTGTGGACTATGTAATTCATCACGGTGGAGCGGGAATACTTTATAGCTGTGTGAAATATGCAAAGCCAGCTGTAATAATTCCACACGATTACGATCAATTTGACTTTGCAGTGAGAGCCGATATAGCAAAAATAGGTATTCCAGCAAATGTAAAAAAAATAGATACAATAATTTCGGCAATAAAGCGTGTACAGGAAAAAGAAAATTGGATTGAGCTTGAAAGATTATCAAAAAAATTGTATGAATATAATCCGAGTAAAGTTCTTGAAATGGAGATAGAAAGATTGATAAAAAGAAAAGATAAATAAAAGAAAGAGAGAAAAAATGTTTATAGATGAAAGTGTAATAACGGTAATTTCTGGAAAAGGTGGAGATGGAGCTGCCACTTTTAGAAGAGAAAAATTTGTACAGTTTGGAGGTCCAGACGGTGGAGATGGTGGAAAAGGTGGAGACATTGTGTTTGTCGCCGATCCAAACATTAATACATTAGTGGACTTTAAAAGTAGTAAAAAATTTCAAGCTGGTGATGGAACAAAAGGAAGTGCTGCAAGATGTACAGGTAAAAATGGTACAGATTTGATAATAAAAGTGCCAGTTGGGACAATGATTAGAGATTTTGAAACAAATAGATTATTACTTGATTTAGATAATCCGGGAGAAGAGGTAATATTTTTAAAAGGTGGAGATGGTGGACGAGGAAATATACACTTTAAATCGTCGGTAAGAAAAGCTCCGAGAATTGCAGAAAGTGGAAAAGAAGGTGCAGAATTAAAAATAAAATTAGAATTAAAATTATTAGCTGATGTTGCATTAGTTGGCTATCCGAGCGTTGGAAAATCAAGTTTTATAAATGTAGTTTCGGCAGCGAAATCTAAAGTTGCAAGTTATCATTTTACAACACTTAAACCAAAATTGGGAGTAGTGAGGATGGGAGATGAAGAAAGTTTTGTAGTGGCAGATGTTCCGGGACTTATTGAAGGTGCACACGAAGGTGTAGGACTTGGAGATAGATTTTTAAAACATATAGAAAGATGTAAGGTTATTATTCATATTGTAGATATTTCTGGGATTGATGGAAGAGATCCAAAAGAGGACTTTTTGAAAATCAATAAAGAATTAGAAAATTACAGTGAAAAATTATTTAAAAAAAGACAAATTGTTGTGGCTAATAAAATTGACATGCTTTATGAAGATGAAAAATATGATGAGTTTGAAGAATTTGTGAAAGAACATGGAGCAGAAGTTGTATATCCTGTTTCGGTAATTGCAAATGATGGAATAAAACCAGTACTTGCTAAAGCTTGGGAACTTATTCAGGAAACTCCGAGAGAGGAATTGGAAGAAGAATATTCAGTTGAAGACTTATTGAGAGATATGAATAGAAAAGAAGATTGGATTATTACAAGCCCTGAGGAACACGTATTTATGGTTGATGGAAGAATTGTTGACGATGTGTTAAGAAAATATGTGTTTACAGGTGAAGAGGGAATTATTAATTTCTTACAAATGATGAGAAATCTTGGAATGGAAGTTGAGCTTGAAAAAGCTGGAGTTGAAGAAGGAGATATGATTATTATTGCAGGATATGAATTTGAATATGTTGTTTAAATTTATTTGAGATGAAAAATTTTACTAATATAGAATAATAGAAAAAGGGAGTTTGACTCCCTTTTATTATATATAATTTTATATAATTACATTGTTGTGTTATAAAAATTTTAAAATAAAAGAATTTTTTATAAAATAATTGAGATTTTGTAAAAAAAGTGTATATACAAAACAACTAGAAAT
>CALHVR010000119.1 GCA_938037005.1 uncultured Leptotrichiaceae bacterium
ATTTTTCATATATTTTATAAAAATTTTTCCCATAACACGATGAAAAAATTCCATTAAAAATAATATTAATAAAAACTTAAATATTTGAAAAAACTCTAATGTTACTTCTCTTTTTCTTCCTAATAAAAATAGAAATACTATTATCATTATAAATACTATATCTAATATCATTTTTATCTCCTACCTATTTATGTATACTCTCGGTACTCTTTTACTCATACCACAAAGTATTTCATATGATATTGTATTACACAAATTTGCTACTTCAACAACACTTATATTTTTACCAAAAAATTCTACTGCATCTCCTTTTTTTACTTTACTTTCCAATTCTTTTGGTATTAATATTAATAATTGATCCATACAAACACGACCTATTATATTACATCTATAACCTTTATAATATACATAACCTTTATTTGAAAGATCTCTTCTAATTCCATCAGCATATCCTATTGACACTGTTGCAATTACATCTCCCTTTTTCGCTTTATATGTATTGTCATAACTTACATAACTATCTGCATATAATTTTTTTACATAACTTATTTTAGCATATAAAGACATTACTGGCTTAAAATTATATGGTATTGTTTCTTCAGGAGTTACACCACCATAAATTATAATTCCAACTCTTATAAAATCATATACATCTTTATAATATTTTAAACTTCCAAAACTATTTAATAAATGTTTATATTTTATTGAAGGTATTTTACTAATTATTTTATCACACATTTCTAAAAATCTAGTTTCTTGCAATTTAGTAAATTCCTCATTTGTATCTGATGAAGATAAATGTGAAAATATTCCTAAAGCGTTTACATATTTACATTTTTCTAAATTAAATATTAAAGCATCCAATTCTTCTTTTTGAAATCCAACTCTACCCATTCCTGTATCTATTTTTAAAAAAATATTTACATTTTTTTGATTATTTTCTAGATAATTTAATTCTTCTATATCTGTTATTGTAAAATAAATATTTTTATCATAAATTATTTCCATATCTTCTTTTTGGATTGGTCCTAAAATAATAACTTTAATATCATCGCCCATTTCTTTAATTTTTAAAGCTTCATCCACTGTTGCCACTGCAAAATGTTTTATATTTATCTTTAACAATGCTTTACAAATTTCCATCATTCCATGACCGTAAGCATCGGCTTTCAATACTGCTATTATTTTATCTTTATTAACTATTTTTTCAATTTCAAATATATTGTCATATAAATTTTGTATATTTATTTCTGCCCAACAACGCATTAATTTCACCTTCTACATTTATCAAATTTTAGCTAAGGAATAATCCTTAGCTATTTTTTATACTAATACTTTATCTTTTTCATCATATCCATTTATTATTTTACCGCTTCTTGAATTTGAATCATTTTTTGATTTATTATTTTTTTTAGGTTTTCTAATTTTTCTCATAACATAAACTAATGGGCTTGCTAAAAATACTGATGAGTATGTCCCAAATATCATACCTATGAATAATGCCATACTAAATGTTCTCAATGTTTCTCCACCAAATAACAATAGCATCAATACTGATATTGTTGTAGTTATTGATGTATACATTGATCTTACAAATACTTGATTTATACTTTCATCTATTATTACGCCATAGTCTTTATTTTTACCTTCTTTTTCTTCATTTTCCCTTATTCTATCAAATACAACTATTGTATCATTAATAGAATATCCTAAAATTGTAAGTATTGCAGCAATAAAAGGTGTATTTATTTCAAATCTGAATAAAGCTATTAATCCTGCCGTAATTATAACATCATGTAATAAAGCTATTAATCCTGCTATAGCATACACAAATTCAAATCTAATTGTTACATAAATTATTATTAAAATTGCACCTATTCCTAAAGCCTTCAAAGCATTTGCTGCTAATTCTTTTCCTATTGTAGGCCCAACTGTATCATTTTTTATAACATCAAATTCTCCTACTTGTTCTTTTACTTTTTCTTTTAATAATGCTTTTTGATTTTCTTGTAATTGCTCTGTTCTTACAACTATCGTATTTCCTTCTGAATATTGTAATCTTCTTGCGTTTAATTGAGGAATATCTTTTTCTAATCCTTCTAACGTATTATTTAATTTATCTTTATTCAATTCTTGTTTAAATTGTAATTGTAATAATTCTCCACCTTTAAAGTCTACACTTAAATTTAACGGTGTTACGAAAAAGAAAATCAATGAAGATATAACCATTATTGATGAAAAAATTATATATTTTTTTCTATGTTTTATTGTTTGAAAATTAAATTTCATTATTTAACCTCCTTCCAAAATAATTTCTCTTTTTTAATTTTAAATGTATTTAACATAATTAAAAATACTATTTTTGTTACAAATACAGCTGTAATTAATGTAATTATAGTCCCCAATGCTAATGTCACTGCAAATCCTTTTATTGGTCCTGTCCCAAAGAAGAATAATACGATTGCAATTAATAATGTTGTTAAATTACCATCAATTATAGCAGGAAGTCCGTTTTTAAATCCATATTCTATCGAATCTTGTAAACTTCTACCTTTTCTTAATTCATCTTTTATTCTTTCAAATGTAATTACGTTTGAATCAACTGCCATACCTAATGTCAATACAAAACCTGCAATTCCTGGCAATGTCAATGTTGAACCAATCATACTAAGCGAACCCAAAGTTAGTAATCCATAAATTACTAACACAATATTTGATACAATTCCTGGTATTTTATAAATAAAGAACATGAATCCCCAAATAAATATTAAAGATAAAATTCCTGCAAATTGTGTCTGTGCAATAGAATCACTTCCAAGTGTTGCTCCAACTGTTCTTATTTCTAAAATTTTAATTGATACTGGTAATGCTCCCGATTTTAGTAAATTTGTTAAATTTTTAGCATCTTCAGGATTATTTGTTGTAATAACTCCTTTTCCACCAGAAATTTCTGTATTTATTACAGGTGCCGATTGCTCTTTCCCATCTAACATTATCGCTAATTGTTTCCCGACATTTTCTCTCGTTATTTCAGCAAATTTATTTGATCCATCTCCATTTAACTCAAAAGCTACTTCAGGTTGCCCAAATTGCCCTTGTGATAAATTGGCAGTTTTAATTGCAGATCCTTCTAATAATGTTGGGCCATAACTTCCATCTTGATTTTTTATTTTAAACTCCAATTTAGCTGTCGTTCCTATTAAGTCTATCGCTTTTTGTGGATCTTTTATTCCAGCTAACTCCACTATTAATCTATCATTTCCACTTAATTGAATTACCGGTTCTGCTACTCCTAAACTATCAACCCTTCTTTCAACAATATCTTTAACTTTTGCCATTGTATCTTGCTCTATTTTACCTTGAGCTTGTAATACAACATATGTTCCCCCTCTTAAATCTAATCCTAATTTTATTTTATTATATACTAACGATATAACTGGCAATAAAATTAAAACTAAAAACCAAATGTAATGTGTTTTTTTTATTTTCATTTTCCCTACCTTCCAAAATAATTTTATTTTTTATTTTAAAGTATCTAAATATTTTTGTAAAATAATACTTGCTGCTACCATATCTACAACTTTACGTCTATCTCTTCCATTTTTTTTAGAATAATTTTTCAAATAATGTTCAGCTTCTGTTGTCGTGTATCTTTCATCTACATAAATGATCTCAATCCCAGATATATTCTTTTTTAATTCTTCAACAAATTCTTCGACCTTTTCCGTTTGTCTTTTTTTAGTTCCATCTAAACTTTTAGGCATACCAACAACAAATTTACGAGTTCCCTCATCATCAATTATTTCTTTTATTCTCTCAATAGGATTTGTCATATTTCTGTCTATAACTTCAAGTGCTGTAGCTAAAATCCCTAAAGGATCACATTTTGCAACGCCTATCCTTACATCACCCACATCAAGTCCTATAAATTTCTTCATAATTTTTTTGTATGTTTTATATGAAATTATTTTCTTAAAACTTACTTCCCTTCTAAAATTTATACTATTTTTTCTTATCTTATTAAAAGAAACTATAAATTCGATACTATAAATTCTTTAGCTTTAGAAACTGCTTCTACAACTGCTTCTCCATCTTTTCCCCCAGCTTGTGCAAAATCAGGTCTTCCACCACCATTTCCACCTGCAACTTGAGCTGCAACTTTTACAATATCACCTGCCTTAACTTTCATTGTAATATCTTTTGTTACTCCAACTACAAATACCGCTTTCCCTTCATTATTTGTTCCTAAAACAACAATCCCTGTTTGTAATTTTTCTTTTGCTCTATCTACAATTTCTTTTAATTCGTCTATAGCTTTATCTTTAAAATTAAGAGCCAATACTTTTACTCCATTTATTTCTTCAATATTTTCAAACATTGATTCCATTTCATATTTTAATAATTGTTTTTGAAGTTTTTCAAGATTTTTCACAACTTCTTTTGATTCAGCTATATATTTTTCAACAACATTCACAACATTATTTATATCTGTTTTCAATAATCCAGCTATTTTTTCTAGTTTTCTTTCTGTTTCATTTAAACTTTCAAGGCTTTGATGTCCTGTAGTTGCCACAATTCTTCTTGTTCCTGATGCAATTCCACTTTCACTTTCAATTTGGAATAATCCAATTTCTCCTGTAGATTTTACATGTGCTCCTCCACATAATTCTATTGAGAAATTAGGAATTTCAACAACTCTTACAACATCTCCATACTTATCTGAAAATAATGCCATTGCTCCTCTATTTTTTGCATCTTGTATGTTTTCATATCCTATTACTACTGGAATATTTGCTAAAATTACATCATTTACATCTTTTTCTATTTTTCTTATCGTATCTTTATCTATTCCTTCAAAATGTGAAAAATCAAATCTTAATTTTTCATTATCTACTAACGAACCAGATTGTTCTACATGTGTCCCTAACGTTTCTCTTAACACTTTATGTAAAATATGTGTTGCTGTATGATTTCTTTGTATATCTCTTCTTTTTTCTACATTTATTTTAAGCTCAACTTCTGTTCCAACTATCGGTACTATACCTTTCACTACTTCAACTTGATGAACAAAAATATCTTTTTTCTTAGCTACTCCCACTACTTTTCCTAAAAATTCTCCAGCAGTCACTGTTCCAGTGTCAGAAACTTGTCCTCCAGATTCTGCATAAAACGGCGTTGTATCAAATATCATTTCATACCCAGACATTCCTTCTGATTTTTCTACATGTAAAATTCTTCCTTTATCTTCAGTCACTTCATATCCTGTAAAATTAGTCTTACCATATTTTTCAAAAAATTCATCAATAAATTCATCTTTTATCATATCAGAAACTGTAACTCTACTATTTTTCGATCTTTGAACTTGTTCTTCTAATTTTTTATTAAATTCCTCTTCAGAAACTTCGTATCCTTCTTGTTTTAACATCAATTCCGTAAGTTCAAATGGTAATCCATAAGTATCATATAATCTAAACGAGGCTTCAGCTGATAATTTTTTATCTCCTGTTTTTTCTAATTTTTTAACTTCATCATTTAACATTTCCATTCCATTTTTTAATGTTAATGAAAATCTTTCTTCTTCCAATTTCATTACTTTTTCAATATATTCTTGTTTTTCTACTAATTCAGGATAAGCTTCTTTCATATTTTTTACAACATAATCTACAACTTTATATAAGAAAATATCTTCTTTTTCAAACACTTTACCTTTAGCTGCACTTCCAGCACCAAACGCTCTTCTTATTAATTTTCTTAAAATATATCCTCTTCCTTCATTTGATGGTAAAACTCCATCCCCAATTAAGAAAACTGATGCTCTAACATGATCAGCTATAATTTTTACAACTTCGTCAAATTCTTCTTTCTTAATATCTAACACTTTTTCAATTCCATTTATTATTGGCATAAATAAATCTGTTTCAAAATTACTTTCTTTATTTTGAACTACAGACGCTATTCTTTCAAGCCCTGCTCCTGTATCTATATTTTTTTCAGGTAATGGAACTAAACTTCCATCTTCTAATCTATTCCACTCTGTAAACACCAAGTTCCAAATTTCTAAAAATCTATCTCCTTCATCACCTGGTTTACAATTAATTTCTTCATTATTTTTACCCATTCTTTGTGTATCATAATAAATTTCACTACAAGGTCCACAAGAACCAACAGGACCTGCAGCCCACCAGTTATCATCTTCTCCTAATCTCACTAATCTTTCATGAGGAATACCAATATCTTTATTCCAAATTTCATATGCCTCATCATCTGTTGTAAATACTGAAACATACAATCTTTCTGGATCCAATTTTAATACTTTTGTTATATATTCCCAAGACCATTCAATCGCTTCTTTTTTGAAGTAATCTCCAAAAGAGAAATTTCCTAACATTTCAAAGAATGTATGGTGTCTTGGTGTTCTACCAACATTTTCCAAGTCATTTGTTCTTATACATTTTTGATAAGTTGTTACTTTTGAAAATGGAGCCTCTTTTTCTCCTAAAAAATACGGTTTAAAGGGTACCATTCCTGCCACTGTCAACAATAAACTTTTATCATCCGGTATTAAAGAAGCACTCTCAAAATGCTTATGTTCTTTCGTTTTAAAGAAATCAATAAAACTTTTTCTTAATTCATTTCCTGTCATATTTTTTTAGAAATTCTATTTTTTAAAATTTCTTCTCCTTTCTGAATATTATTTTATTAATTTTATTATAAATTATTAATTTACATATTTTTTAAAAAGTAATAAAACTTCCTTACTTTTTTTATCTTTAATTTTTTAAAACCCCTCATAACTTCTAAATCCTAATAAATAAATTGCCATTTCAAATGTTATTTTTTCTTTTTTAACTAAATTTTCTAATTCTTCAAAGACTATATCTTGAGGAATTAAATTATTTCCTTCTTCTTTAATTATTTCTTCTATTATTTTAGGTAATTTCATACA